>CAZTGY010000023.1:0-6795 GCA_964613445.1 uncultured Chromatiaceae bacterium
CACGCTGGTGGCTGCCTGGGTCGCCGGTCGCGCAGCCATGTTGCTCGATGCGCGCCTGCCTGCCGCGCTGGTCGCGCTTGCCGACCTGGCCTTCCCCCTGTTCCTGGCCGCCATCGTGACCCGGGAGATCGTGGGGGGTGGCAGCCGGCGGAACTTCGGCATTGCGGGCGTCGTGTCGGCCTTCGCCGTCCTCGACGGGGTCTTCCAGCTGGGCCGTGCGGGGCTGTGGCCGGGTGCGGACCGGGTGGCCCTGTACCTCACGGCCCACGGCATGCTGGTGCTCATCACGGTCATCGGCGGGCGCATCATTCCGACCTTCACCGGCAACTGGCTCCGGCAGCGGGGCGACTCGCGGCTGCCCCGTTCCCGGCCGTGGGTGGAGTCGGTTCTGATTCCGGTCGCCATCCTGGCCGGGCTCGCCGACAGCCTGGCGGCGCCGGCGGCGGCGATGGCCGTGCTGTCGATCGCGGCTGCCGCCCTGCATGCGCTGCGCCTTTCGGCGTGGCGGGGCCATGCCACCACCGCCGAGCCGCTCGTCGCGATCCTGCACGTGGCCTATGCGTGGTTGCCCATTGGCTACCTGCTGCTGGGCCTCACGGCGCTCGGCCTGCCTCTGCCCCGTTCGGCCGCGCTGCACGCGCTGACCATGGGCAGCGTCGGCACGATGATCCTCGCCGTGACCACCCGCGTGGCCCTCGGCCACACGGGCCGGGCCCTGGTGGCGGCGCCGCTGACCACCGTCGCGTATGCCGTGCTCAATGCCGCGGTGCTCGTGCGGATCCTCAGTCCGCTGGCTCCCGGGGCCTATCTCACGCTGATCGACGTCGCGGCATCGGGCTGGCTGCTGGCCTTTGGAATCTTCGTCGTCGTGTACTGGCCCATACTCACCCAACCCCGCCCCGGGAGCCCGCCATGACCGGATGCCCTGCAAAGGTCGCGCTCATCACCGGCGGCAGCTCCGGCATCGGGCGTGCCACGGCAGTGGCCTTCGCGAGGACAGGTGCCCGTGTCGTCGTCGCGGCGCGGCGGCCCGCGGAAGGGGAGGCGACCGTCCGGCTGGTGGAAGCCGCGGGAGGCCGGGGAACGTTCGTCCCGGCCGACGTGCGTCACGCCGCCGAGCTGCGCGCCCTGGTGGCGGCGTGCGTCGACACCTGGGGCGGGCTCGACTACGCCTTCAACAATGCCGGCATCGAGGGCACCGCCTACGTGAGGACGGCAGACTACGACGAGGAGACCTTCCGGCAGGTCATCGACGTGAACCTGACCGGCGTATTCCTGGCCATGAAGTACGAGATTCCCGCGATGCTGGCCGGTGGCGGCGGCGCCATCGTCAACATGTCATCCGTTGCGGGGCTGATGGGCGGCGTGGTGGGCGCCGCGTATCACGCCAGCAAGCACGGTGTCGTCGGGCTCACGAAGACGGCGGCGCTGGACTACGCGAAGGACGGTATCCGCGTGAACGCGGTGTGCCCGGCGGTGATCGCCACGGACATGGCGAAGCGGCTCTTCCACCAGGATCCGGAAATCGCGAAGGGCATCGCGGCCGCGCACCCGATCGGCCGCATCGGCACCGTCGAGGAGGTGGCTGACGCAGTCGTCTGGCTGTGCTCCGGGCAGGCGTCCTTCATCACCGGGGAGACGCTGCGCATCGACGGCGGGATGCTGGCCGGCGTCTCCTGACGCCGGGCGGGCTCGCCGCTGGAAGGACCGCGCGTGCCCGTTCAGCTGCTGCTGGTCGCCCACGTCGCCGTGCTCGGCTACTGGCTGGGCGCTGAGCTCGTGATCAACAGCACGTACCGGTACGTCTCCCGGGCCGCCGCGATGCCATTTGCCGAACGGGACCGGCTGATGCAGCACGTCATGGACGTGGACCAGCACGTCCGCTACGCGCTCATCCTGCAGGTGGGCCTGGGCACCGCACTGGCGGCATTGCTCGGATATGCACCGGGCGGGGCGCAACTGGCCGTCATTGCGGCCGTCCTGTCGGTGGCGTGGCTCGCGCTGGTCGAGGCGGCGCACCGGGCACGCCAGACGCCCGCCGGGACGGGCCTGGCGGCCCTCGACCGGGCCGTGCGCTACCTGGTGATCGCCGCGCTGCTGGGCGTGGCGGGCGCGGCGGCACTCGGCGAGTTCGCCCTGCCGCGGTGGCTGGCGTGGAAGCTGGTGCTGTTCGCCGGCGTCATCGCGTGCGGTCTGGGGATCCGCGTGGCGTTGATCGCATTCTTCCGTGTGTGGGGCGATGTCGCGCGGCAGGGATCGGGCCCGGCCCTCGAACTGCGGGTCCGGCGCACCTGCGACCGCGCCACGGCAGTCCTGGCCGTCCTGTGGCTTTTCGTAACCGCCATCGTTGGCCTGAGCCTGCTCAAGCCGGTGTAGTCGAAGAGGGTCAGGCTGGCATTTCCGGGCGAAAGACCAGCCTGACCCCGATCGGAATTCCGGCTACCAGGCAGTGCGGGCTACGCCGCGCACTTCGCGCAGCGATCGGTGTAGGGGACGGTCTTCAGCCGCTCCGGCGCGATCTCGGTTCCGCAGGCGGCGCAGGTCGTGTACTGCCCGGCATCGATCCGTCGCAGGGCCACGCTGATCTGGTTCAGTTCGTCCCGGGCGGAGTCGCTGATCGCGGCAAGCACCTCGTCATTTCCCCGTTGGACGGCCTGGTCGGCGAAATCAGCCGCCAGCGGATCACGCTCGTGGCGCAGGTCGGCATTGGCGCGCTCCGCGCGGTTGCGCAGCTCTGCCTGGCGTTTCAGCAGTCGGTCGCGAGCCGCGCTCAGATCCGGCATGGGATGCTCCTTGGTAAAGACGGCCAAAACTCCTTAATAAGCCATAATGGCACGATCCGGGCGGCTGATTGGATAGGTACTGTTCCCGATGGGCCCCGGGAAGGCCTGCCCGGGCACCGCTGACTGGTTGCGCTGTTTGCTGATCCTGGTCATCAAGTTGCTGCTCGTCCCGTCGCTGCTCGCCACGGTGACGCTGGTGGCGCGCCGGTGGGGCGCGAACGTCGCTGGCTGGCTGGCCAGCTTCCCCATCGTCGCGGGTCCGGTGCTGCTCGTGATCACCCTGGAGCAGGGCGCCGCATTCGGCGCCCGGGCTGCCGGAGCCGCGGTGGCGGGCATCGCGCCCACCATGCTGTTCGTGGTGCTCTACGCGTACCTCAGCATCCGGTTCCGCTGGTGGCAGTCCGTGCTCCTGGGCTACCTGGGGTGGGCGATCGCCGTGGCGCTGCTCGCCCGCGCGCCGGCGGGGCTCGGCGTGTCGGCGGCCATCGGCGCGACGGGGCTGGCGCTGGCCATGGCCCTGGTCCGGCCGCCGGCGGGCCCGGCGCAGCCCCAGAAACCCAACCGCCTCGAACTGCCGGCGCGGATGCTGGTGGGCGTGCTGCTCACCTTCGGCACCAGCGCGCTGGCTGCGGCCTTCGGTGCGCGGCTCGCCGGCTACGCTGCCATCTTTCCGCTCGTGGCCTCGGTCGTGGCGAGCTTCAGTCACGCGCTGCACGGGCGTGATTCGGCGGTGCGGTTCCTCGCCGGCATGTGCCGCGGGATGTGGTCCGTGGCCGCGTTCGCCCTGGTGCTGGCACTGCTCCTGCCGCGCACGGGCCTGGTGACCGCCTTCCTCGCTTCACTGGCCGCCACGATCGTGCTTCACGCGGCCCTGCGCCCCCGGCCCCGTATACTCACTGCGCAGTGAGCACGCTGGCAACGGTCGTCGGGAGAGCGCTGTGGGGGCCTGATCTGTCTGGCCGGCCTGCGATCGTGCGCTTTGCCTACGCCGTGGCCCGGCACCTGTATGCGCTGGTCCGGGACCTCGTCAGTGGCGAGCTGACGCTCCGGGCGATGAGCCTCGTCTACATCACCCTCCTGTCCACCGTGCCCCTGCTGGCCTTCAGCTTTTCCCTCATCAAGGTGTTCGGCGTCCACAACAGCCTGAAGGCCCAGCTCTACCGGCTGCTGGAACCAGTGGGCCCCAAGGGCGCCGAGATCACGGACGCGATCATCGGGGCCGTCGACAATGTCCAGGGTGGCGTGCTCGGTTCGGTGTCGCTGGCGTTCTTCATCTACACCGCGATCGCCATGGTCCAGAGGGTCGAATCGAGCTTCAACTACGTCTGGCACGTCAACCGGCCGCGCAGCCTGGCCCGGCGCCTCGCCGAATATGTCACCGTCCTGCTGATCGGCCCCGTTGTCATGACCACGGCGCTGGGCCTGATCGCCTCGGTCAGCAGCGACGCGCTGGTGCAGAGGGTCCTCGAGATCGAGCCCTTCGGCTCGGCGATCCTGCTGGCGGGAGCGGTACTTCCGTACATCCTGGTCATCGCCGTCTTCACCTTCCTCTACCAGTTCCTGCCCAATGCGCCCGTGAGGCTGAGTGCTGCGGCGACAGGCGGCATCATCGCCGGTGCGACCTGGTCATTCGTGGGCTCAGGGTTCGCATCGCTTCTGGCCCTGTCCGAAGCCCGCAACGCGATCTACAGCACGTTTGCGATCTCCGTCGCGGCCCTGATCTGGCTGTATGTCAGCTGGCTGATACTCCTGCTCGGCGCCCAGATCGCCTTCTATGCGCAGCATCCGGTGGCTCTCCGCATCGGCAGGCAGGAGCCGAGGATCTCCAACGGGCTCAGGGAGCGCATCGCACTGAACATCATGTACCTGGTCGGCGTGGCCTTCAGGAACGGCAGCACGCGCTGCACCACCGGGAGCATTGCTGCCGCCATCAACATCCCGGGACTGACGCTCGGGCCGGTGATTGCGGAGCTCGAGGCGGCGGGGCTGATCAGCGCGACCCAGGAGGAAGAGCTGGTGCCGGGCCGGGACCTGTCACGGATCACCCTTGCCGATATCCTCGGGGCCGTGCGCGGCGGTTGCGAGACCGGGGCGCTCGTGCAGCCAAGCTGGTCGGGGCCCGTGAACGACGTGGCGGGATGCGTGGAGACTGCGATTGCCGGGCTGACCGCGCCCACGACGCTCGCGGAATTCGTCGACAGGCCCGATCCCCGGGCAGGGTCAGCCTGAACCCGGCATCATCCGGCGCAGGACGTCGTCCCGGTCGACGTAGTGGTGCTTCAGTCCGGCCAGGACGTGGATGCCGGCCAGCACCAGGAGGACATTGCCGAGGACCTCGTGGGCTTCCTCGATGAAGTCCTCGCTGGCCTCGCCGCCGGGCACGGGCAGGGACGGCACGCCGAACCAGCCGAAGAAGCTGACCGGGTCGCCCTCCACGGACGTGAGCAGCCATCCCGACAGGGGCAGGGCGATCAGCAGCGCGTAGAAGGCGACGTGGGTGGCCCTGGCCATGACCTGCTGCCAGCCGGGCGTGTTCCGCGGCGGTGCAGGCACGGCATGCGTCAGGCGCCAGCCGACGCGGACGATCATGAGCGCCAGGACCAGCAGGCCGAGGGCCGTATGCCAGCCGAAGAGTCCATCGGCCTCGTCCACCTCCACCTCGAAGAACTTGCCCATGGCGAGCTGGGAGAAGGCCAGCAGGGCGATGACCCAGTGCAGGGCCTTGCTCAGGCCGCTGTAACGCTCAGCTGCGGACGTCCGGTTCATGATCATCCTCGCCCCGGGGGATCGTTCCTGCTGCCAGATACTGCCTGCGGTGGCACCCCGACCGGCTACGGAGTTCTACCTACTGCGGGTCGCCCGGGCCGGCGTTAAGGTGCGAGCAGGCTGCGGAGTGCCGCGGCATCAGGAGTGATTTCATGAAGCAGGCAGTCCTCGTCATATTGCTCGCCCTGGGCCTGTTCCCGGTTGTGCCCCGCGCGGCAGAGCCTGGTCCCGCCGAGGTTGTCCAGGCCTTCAACCGGGCGCTCTCTGCCCGCAAGATCGAGGATGCCACGGCATTGATGGCCAAGGGCTCGGTCCAGTACACCCTCCGGGCCGCCCACCCTGGCGTCACCGCGACCGCCCCCGCGGGCATCACGAGCGACCTCAAGACCCACTGGAACACCATCGGTCCGGTGGTGTTCTCGGTGACCTCCGCGTACAGCCGGGTGCCGAAGATCCTCGACACCCGGGTCGACGGCGACCTGGCGACCGTCTGGGCCCAGGTGGCCAGCGAGACCGTCGAGCGCAGCGGCAAGAGCCGCAAGGACAACTTCAGCGAGGTGTACCTCCTGGTGCGCACCGGCGGCGCCTGGCTGATCGGCGCGATCGCCGACAACCGGGGCACGGACAGCATGGCGGTGGGGCCGGCCCCGGCGCCGGCCGGGAAGCCCCGGTAGCCCGCGGGCCGGCTCAGGCCGGCCTGAAGAACCTGGCCTTCACCAGCTCGGTGCTGAGGACGTACGCCGTCACGATGCCAATGGCCGCGGCGGCGACAGGCAGCGGGAGGGGCACGAAGCCGAAGGCGGCGGCCACCGGGCCCAGCCAGGGGAATGCCAGCGCCACGCCCGCGACTGCGGCGGTAGACGCGACCAGCAGCGTGCTCGGCCTGCCGCGGAGCGCGGGACCCCGCGAGCGCAGGACCAGCAGCACCGCGAGTTCGGTCAGGAGCGACACCACGAACCAGGTCGTCTGGAAGACCGCCTGATCGGCCCCGAAGACCTTGAGCAGCAGGGTGAAGGTGGCCAGATCGAAAACGGTGCTCAGCAGCCCGAAGACGATCATGAACCGCTGCACGTCGGCGACCCGCCAGCGCTGGGCCGTCGTCAACCGTTCCGGGTCCACGTTGTCCGTGGAGATGAAGACTGACGGGATGTCGGACAGGAAGTTGTTCAGCAGGATCTGCTTCGCGGCCAGCGGAAGGAATGGCAGGATCGGCGTCGCGATCGCCATGCTCACCATGTTGCCGAAG
>CAZTGY010000023.1:6805-16548 GCA_964613445.1 uncultured Chromatiaceae bacterium
CGCTGGT
Source organism: uncultured Chromatiaceae bacterium (assembly GCA_964613445.1). Classification (GTDB taxonomy): domain Bacteria; phylum Pseudomonadota; class Gammaproteobacteria; order Steroidobacterales; genus SHZI01. Next base: position 6,813 of record CAZTGY010000023.1, read on the forward strand.
CGTGATGCTGATGTACTTGAGCGTGTTGGCGAAGGTGCGGCGGCCGTCCTCGATGCCTTGCCGGAGCACGTCCAGGTCTGGTTCAAGGAGCACCACGTCGGCACTCTCCCGTGCAACGTCCACTGCCTTGTCCACGGAAATGCCAACGTCGGCGGCGCGCAGCGCCGGCGCGTCGTTGATCCCGTCGCCCAGGTAGCCGACCGCGTGGCCCCTGGACTGCAGGGCATGCACGATGCGCTCCTTCTGCTGCGGGTCCACTTCGGCGAAGAGGTCGGCGCGCTCCGCCTTCTGCCAGAGCGCCTCGTCCCGCAGCTCCGCGATCTCCGCGCCGGTCATCATCGTGCGGGTATCGAGCCCGATGCTGCCGGCCAGGTGGGCCGCGACGTGGCGGTTGTCGCCCGTGACGATCTTCACGCGGATGCCCAGCGCGCCAAGGTCGCTGATCGTCCGGGCCGCCGTCGCCTTGGGCGGGTCCTGGAAGAGCAGGAATCCGCGGAAGGCCATCTCCGCCTCGTCGGCATGGGTGTACCGGGGGCGCAAGGCAACCGTGCGCGATGCCACCGCGAGCACGCGGTAGCCCTCGGCGCCCTTGTCCCGGAAGTAGGCGCGCAGGGACTCCCGCGTGGCGTCGTCGAGCGGCAGCTCGCGATCGCCGCGGCTCACCGTCCGGCAGATCGCCAGCACGTTGTCGAAGGCGCCCTTGGTGATGACGACATGGCGGGCCGGCTCCGCGGCCGGGGCCACGACGATGGTCAGGCGCTTGCGCATGAAGTCGTAGGGGATCTCGTCGACCTTGGCGTAGCCGGTCACGGCAAGTCCGGCGCGCTGCCCTGCTGCCACGATCGCGGCATCCAGCGGGTTCTCGATGCCGGTCTCGAGCTCGGCATTCAGCCAGGCCAGCTGCAGCACTGGCGGCGAATCGTGGCCGTCCGCGTCCACCGCGCCACCGAGCCCGACCTCACCGATGGTGAGCGTGCCGGTCTTGTCGGTGCAGAGGACGTCGATACTGCCCAGGTTCTCGAGTGCCTCCAGGCGCGCCACGATCACGCCGCGCTTCGCCATCTCGCGGGCGCCCCGGGAAAGCGTGACGCTCACGATCGCCGGGAGCAGCTCCGGCGACATGCCGACGGCCAGTGCCATCGCGAACAGCAGTGATTCGAGCGCCGGCCGGCCGAGGATCTGGTTCACGACCAGCACGAAGACCACCATCACCAGCATTACCCGGACGAGCAGGTAGCCGAACTGGCGAACCCCGCGCGCGAATTCCGACTCCGGTCCGGCCGCCGCCAGCCGGCCGGCAATGGCACCGAGCACCGTATTGCGGCCCGTGTGCACGATCAGGATGGTGGCGGTGCCGCTGCGTACCGAGCTGCCGAGGTGCACGGCGTTGGTCCGGCCAGTGAGGGGCGTGGCGGCCGGCACGGCTCCCGGTTGCTTCTCCACCGGAAAGGATTCCCCGGTCAGGCTCGATTCGATGACGAGGAAGTCCCGGGCGACGAGGTCGATGCCATCGCCGGGGATCAGGTTGCCGGCCGCGAGCTCGACGAGGTCGCCCGGAACCACCGTGGCGGCCGGGACCGTCACCCGCGACCCGTCGCGCAACACCCGCACCAGCAGGGCCAGGCGCTGACGAAGTTCCGCCACGGCGGCCGACGCCCGGTATTCCTGGAGAAAGCCGAGAATTACGCTGCCGAGCACGATGGCGAGCACGATCGATGCGTCGACCCACTCCCGGACCACCAGCGATACCGTGGCCCCGAACACGAGAATGAGCACGAGCGGGCTCTGGACCTGCCGCAGCAGGACCCGGCCCGCCGGAAGACGGCCCTGGTCGCCCTGCAGGGTGGCGCCGGACCGCTGCAGCCGTGCGGTGGCCTCGGCGCCGGACAGCCCCGACGCGCCGCTGCCCAGCTCCCGCATCAGGTCGGCTGCGTCCCGGGACCACCAGGCCGGTTGGGTGTCGGGCATGCGCCGGATGGTGCCTCATCCGGCGGCATGCCGGTAGCCGCCGCGCCTACTGCTTCGCGACGACGACCCGGCCGTCGGCATTCACCGACACCCGGTAGCGCGTGCCGTCCTGGCAGGTGGCGAGAAAGTCGTTCTCGCCCTGTTCCGTGGCGCTGACGACCTGCCCGCAGGGCAGTCCCTGCAGGGCGATGACGGCCGTCAGGTCCTGCGTGTCCGAAACCTTCGTCGCAGGATCATCGGCTGCCACGACGGGTCCGGTACCCGTAGTCACTATCGCAACGACGAGGGCGATGGCCTTCGCATACCCATTCACGGCGTTTCTCCTGCCATCAGCTTGGCTTCCTTGAACTTCTGCGGATCCGCCAGGATTTCCCAGATCGCCTCCCGGGAAGCAACGATGTCCCGGGCGAGGGGCGGGTCGCTGTCCTGGAGCAATGACAGCACCTTGAGGAGGAGCATGTCGTAGGGCCGGCGCAACTCGGCGAGGCTCGTCCTTGCCTGGCGCCTGTAGTACGCACGAAACTTGTCGAGCAGGTCATCGACCTGGTTCTTCAGGGACAGCTTGGTCATCACGCCGATCGCCCGGGTCTCCCGCAGCCGGACCTCGAGGGCAGCCAGGTCCAGCGGGGCGGCGGGCGGCTTCGCGGCGGCCGCCTTCGGCGCCGCCGGCCTGGGCGCAGCAGCGGGCGGTGCCGCCGGCGTCGCGGCTGCCACCGTGGCGGGCGGTTTCACCGGCACCACGACTTGCGCCTTTGGGGTGTCGATGGTGGCCTTCGGCCTGGTGGCCGGGGGTCTCGCTACCGCAGGCGGCGGAGTGCTTTGCACCGTGACGGGCGGCACCGGTGCCGGCGCCGGTGGTGGCGCTGCCGCGGCAGATGCCGGCGCCGGCCGCTCGACCGTTGCAACCGGAGCCGGAGCGGCCGCCGCCACGACGGGCTCCGCCGGCGGCGTTCGCTCTACTGCGGCGCAGCCCGCGCCGAGGAGGCCGCACAGGACGGCAGTGCTACTGAGGACCCGATTTGCCAGCCAGCGACCGCGCATACGTTCCGCCCAAGTGTACGACCAATCGGCCGCTGCTGCGCCCCGGGGATCAGCCCAGGTCCGGACCGCTGGTTCACCTATACTTCGCGTTCGATCAGGCCAGGTGGAGCCACGCCGAGGATGACCCCGACCGAGGAGAAGGCCGTATTGAGCATCGCCATGCTTGCGGCTTTCGCCGACCAGTCCAAGAACGACCGGGAGCGTGACGAAGTCCGGCAGGTGGCGGAGTCCCTTGGGGGTGAGCTCAATGTTGCCGCGATCTATCAGGACGTTCTCCTCGGCCGGACTGACGCGGCCACCGCAGCTGCAGCGCTGGCAACGCCGGCCCTGCGCCAGCTGGCCTATGAGATCGCCGTCGGCGTCTGCGATGCCGATGGGCTGCGCAACGAGGTGGAGACCCGCTTCCTCGCCCGGCTCGGCGCCGCCCTCGGACTCAACCAGCCTGCGATGGATGCCGCGGCCCTGGAGGCCGACGCGCTGGCCGCCGCGCCGCTGGAGACCGTCGGTGTCGCGGTGGTGGCCGCCACGGTGACTGCCACCGCACCGCCGGTGCCCGAGGCCGGGCTCGACCGGGACATCCTCAATGCGTCGATCCTGAACGGCGCGCTCGAACTGCTTCCCCAGTCCATGGCGTCCCTCGCGATCATTCCCCTGCAGATGAAGCTGGTCTACAGGATCGGGACGGCCTACGGTTTCCAGCTCGACCGGGGTCACATCAAGGACCTGCTCGCGACGCTCGGCGTTGGCCTCACCGGCCAGTACCTCGAGGGCATCGGGCGCAAGCTGATCGGCGGCCTGCTGGGGAAGGCTGCCGGCGGGATGGTGGGGTCCGTCGGCAAGGCCGCCACCGGCGCAGCCTTCTCGTTTGCCACGACCTACGCGCTGGGCCAGGTGGCGAAGCGCTACTACGCCGGCGGCCGGGTGATGAGCACGGCCATGCTCCAGCAGGCATTCGCCGAACTCACGGGCCAGGGACGGGCGCTGCAGCAGGAATACCTGCCGCGGATCCAGGAACAGGCGCGGACCCTCGACGTGGGCAAGATCATGTCCGCCGTCGGCTTGCGCTAACCCCGGTGTCCGATGCCCGCCTGGTCCTGAGTAGCTTCGACGATGGCGCCGACTCCCTGGCGCCGAATGCACGGTGGCGGGGCTTCAGCGACCGGGTGATGGGCGGCGTCTCGGACGCCACCTTCGGCCGCGCGACCGTGACTTCGATGCGTCGGCGTACTCCGGCGTCGAGTTCCTCGTTCACGGGAACGACGAGGACTACAACTGCCACGTGCGGACCGCCGACTGCGGCTGGTACGACCAGTCCTATCGCGCCACGTTCCGCGCGCTGCCACGGTGGCAGACCATCCGTCTGGCCTGGACGAGCTTCGTGCCGAATGACCTCTCGGTGCCATTGAATCCGGCGAAGATCCAGCGGATCGCCCTGCTGGGCTGGATGCGGGAGTTCGAGGCGGATATCGCCGTCGCCGGCATTGCGCTGTATTCGCCCGACTGACTTCGCGACGCAAGCGCGTTGCTGCGAGCGCGCGCGACCGTGTGCTAGCCTCTGCTCATCTCAATCTGACTCTCGCCGGAGCGAACGACAAGATGCCAACGACGCGTCCGCCGCGAACGATGCTCGAAGTACTCACGGCAAACAGCCGGCCCCAGCCGGCCATTCCGGCGGTGCTGGTCCTCATGATCTGTGGCCTCTTCGCCGGTGCCGCCGTGAAGGCGGGCAGCGGCTCCTTTGCCGCCTGGGCGCTGACGGCCGGACTGCTCGCGTCCTGCGGCCTCGCGATTGCGGCCGGGTTCTGCTCGGTATTTCCCACGCTCGCCTGGATCGGTCTCGCGTGGCTACTGCTCGGCGCCGCGGCACCCGCACTGGCCCTGCACACGCAGTTGGCGCTGGGTGCGGGCACGTTCGCCGCGGCTGCGATGACCCTGGTGCAGGTATGGCGGGTCAGGACAGGGCGCTTCGTGCCGACGATTACCGAGGATGAGTCCGGCCAGGCCTAGTCGGCCCGGCTCTACGCGGGTACGAAGGGCTCCACCTCGACGGGCCCGTAGCGCACGTCGAGGATTTCCAGTTCCTCCGTGCCGCCGGGCGCGCGCAATGTCACCGTGTCGCCGACGCGGGCCTTCGCGAGTGCGCGGGCGAGGGGCGAGATCCAGCTGATGTGGAGGCGGCGATGGTCGCTCTCGTCCACGCCGACGATGGTGACCACGCGCTCCTCGCCGCTCTCCATGGCGTAGCGCACCGTGGCACCGAAGAACACCTGGCCGGCGGCCCGCGCGTCCCGGGGCAGCGCCGGGTCGATCACCTCGGCCTGGTCCACGCGGCGCGTCAGGAAGCGGATGCGCCGGTCGATCTCCCGCAGGCGGCGCTTGCCGTACTGGTAGTCGGCGTTCTCGCTCCGGTCCCCGTTGCCCGCCGCCCAGGAGACGACTGCCGTCACTGCCGGGCGTTCCCTGTGCAGCAGGTGATGGAGCTCATCCTTGAGGCGCTGCAGCCCGGCCGGGGTGATGTAGTTCTTCGTGCCGGGCGGCAGCGCGCTGGCGCGCTCGCGGGGATCGTCGTCAGCCCCGTCGTCGTCCGCATCCGGTTCGCGGGTGAAGGCCTTGCTCATCCGCGTGCATACGCAGGCTAGGGGGCCTTGCGGGCCACCTTGCGGGCCTGCTTCCGGACGGTCTTCTGCACCTTGCCGGCCTGCTTCGTGACCTTCTTGCCGACCGTCCTGACCTTCTTCTTCGCCTGTTTGCCGACCCTCTTCGTTGCGGTCGACTTGAGGTCACCATAGGCGGCCTGGACGGTGCCGGCGACCTGCTGCAGCGTGCCCCGGGCCCGGAGCCCCGGCTTGCCGAGCACCCTGCCCGCGACCGACTTCGCCTTGCCGGCGACCTTCTTCACGCGTCCCTTGACCTGGTCCTTGTTCATCGCAGTTCCTGGCTTTCAGTTGTCTGGTGGTTCAGGCGGCGGCCGATGCCAGCTGCCCGGCCGTCCAGAACGGCCGCCAGGCGCCGGCGGAGAAATCGTAGGTCTTGCAGATCCGCACGCACTCCCGGTAGTAGCTCCAGGTGAGCCGCACCGGCTTGATCTCCGGCAGCATCTCCATGAGCCGGCGTTGCGCCGCCTTGAGGTGGTAGCAAGGGATGGTCCCGTCCAGGTGATGGACCGGATGCGCCATGATCTGGTGGAGCAGTGATTCGAACAGCGGCGGCAGCGTCAGGTGCCGGGTGGCGGTGGCCTGCGCGGCCTGCTTCAGCCATTCACGCCGGTCGTCGAACCAGCGCAGGTCCGGGGCCGTGTGATGCAGGTAGATCACCAGTCCCACGGTCCAGATCCAGAGGAAGAAGGGCAGGATCACCCCGAGCGTCACCAGCATCCAGGGCGAGACGCCTGTCTGGTTGCCCAACCACACCAAGCCGCCGATCCAGGCGACGGCCACCACGGTCACTGCCGTGCAGTCGGCGATGAACTGCCAGCGCCGGGTCTTCAGCCGCGCGAGGCCCGGGAAGTAGAGTCGCTTCCACCAGATCTCCAGGAAGTAGTACGGCGCGGGGCCCGCGGCGCTCCGGTACAGGCGCTCGAGGGCGCGACGCCACCGGGGCAGGTTGCGGTAGTCCTCGGGGGACTTGGGTTCCCAGACGAAATCCCGGCCGCGCAGGTTGTTGAAGCCGTGGTGCACCACGTTGTGGCCCACGTGCCAGAGGGAGAAGGGCGTCAGCGACGGCAGGAAGGCGAGCCGGCCGACCACGCTGTTCAGCCGGTCGCTGTCAGTCAGCGCTCCATGGCACGCGTCATGGCCGATCAGGAAGAGCCGGACGATGGCGACCCAGGTGATGAGGGACCCCAGGATGCGCAGGAGCATGCCGGGGCCGAAGACGACCAGGGCCTGGCCGGCCGCCAGCAGGAGCACGTCGCCGGCGAACAGGCCCAGCGCGGTGCCCGTCCGGCGCCGCCGGAAGGGCGCGAGGGCGTCCCGCAAGGCCGCGAGCCGTCGTGCTCCGCCATTGTCCGCCACAGTGCCTGCCTGCTGCCCGTGTGTCGTCTTCATTTTCCAGCTCTGCTCCTCATTTGCGGCGCCTTGCGGCGCCGTGCCACCGCCCAGTGTACCTCGACCCGCTCCCTACTGGCCTGCGGCAATCAGCGGTACCGCCTGGTAAACCCAGTTGGCGGGATGCGCGCGACGGCCCGGACTGGGAATGACGCGGGGATCGCCGTTGCGGTCCAGTTCGTCGAGCGCCCGGCGGTCGATCTGCCAGCCCTTCGCGCGCAGCTGGCGCATCAGCCGCCAGTAGGTCTGCATCAGGAGGTCCTCCCGGTCCACGTTGATGACGGGCCACTCGGGCACGTCGGGCGCCCGCTTCGGGAAGTGACCCTCGGCGATGGCCTTGTCCTGGTAGACGTTGCGCAGGTTGCGGTCCAGGTGGTCCTTGTCCTTGTCCGGCTCGAGCATGAAGTTCCGGAAGGCGATCAGGTAGAGCTTCGTATTCTCCTCGTCGATGGGCGTGGACATGGAATAGAACACGTTGCTGAAGCCCTTGGCGATCTCCACCTTGCCGTAGAGCGTGAAGCCCGGCACGTAGAAGGTCAGGTACGAATTGACCTCGGCGCGTTCCTGGCGCAGCTGTCCCCAGGAGCCGCCCCGCGGCGGCGGGCGCGACACGATGTGGGTGCGGAAGCCATTCTCGAGCGGCTCCACCGAATGTGCCGAGGGCCTGCTCGGGTTCTCCTCGTTCAGCGGGATGCCGTGCACGACGTGCAGGTGCACCTGGTCCAGGTCCACCATCTTCATCCAGTGGATGTTGGCCTTCCAGGTGTCGGTGAAGGTGACCTTGCGCCAGGCCGGGTCCGTGTCCTCCGGCATGTCGAAGGGCGGGTGTGCGTCCTCCGGGCGGTCGCCGAGGAAGGCCCAGATCAGGCCGTGCCTCTCCTGGGTGGGGTAGCTGTCCACCTTCGCGGCTGCGGGGATGTCAGCGGCCGGGTTGGCCGCCGAGGGGATGTTCGTGCAGCGGCCGCCGGCGTCGAAGCGCCAGCCGTGGAAGGGGCAGGACACGGTGCCGTCCTCCTGGCACTTGCCCTGGGAGAGGCTGGCCCCGCGGTGGCAGCAGGTATTGCTGAGGCAATGCACGGTGCCGGCGGGATCCCGGAAGAGGACGAAATCCCGGCCCAGCATCCGCGCTTTCACGGGCTTGTCCGTGACGTTCCCGCTCCATTCGGCGATGTACCAGACGTTCGTGATCAGCATGGCAAGTATTCCCGTTCGTCAGTGCTACGCGGTGCCGGTGCCCCGGATCGTCACCGGCGCCAGTAGCGTTCCATTTCCAGGTAGGTGAAGGACGCGGACCAGGTGAGCAGCACGAAGCCCGTCAGCGCGGTCGTGCCGCCGATGAAGCGGATGGGGCCAACCGGGGCGACGTCGCCGAAGCCCACCGTGGTGAACGTTACCGCGGAAAGGTAGACGGCATCCAGCAACGAGGTTGGACTGCTGCCGGCCACGCTGCCGGTGTTGGCAAACATGAGCGCCACCCAGACGGCGAACCCGAAGATCCAGATCTCCGCGATGTGCAGGGTCACGACGCCGAATATGCCGTACAGGACCTTCCGCCGCGGATGCTGTTCCCGGCGCCTCGCGAGCCATTGCGACAGGAAGCTCAGGCCCTCGTAGTGCACGAGCACCGCCGCGCTCACGGCGAGCGCGGTGACGACCACGACGATCAGGTTCGCCGTCCAGTCCCCGTACACCGTCCGTGCTCCCGCAACTGCAGATCCGGCGAAACTGCCGGCGGTCGGGCGGGATTATGCCGGGAACCGTGGCCGGGCGGCCCGGCTGGCGAGTCCCGGGCCCGGCAGGCGAATCTGTAGTTTCCACAGTGACGAACCGGGGTATGCCGCAGCATAATAGGCGGGCTGCGACCAGGGCCTGCCGGTGGGAATGTCGGCACCGGTCGTCACCGAATGACAAACAAAGGAAGCAAACCATGAAATCCAGATCGCTACAGCTCGGCATTGCCCTGGCAGCTGCCGGGCTGTGCCTCCAGCCCCTCACCGCCACCGCCGAGAAGGGCGACTGGCTCCTCCGCGGCGGCGTTGGCATCTTCGATCCGAAGAGCGACAACCTCACGCTGTCGCCGGAGGCCGAGGTCCAGGTCGATACCGGCACCAGCTTCACCCTCGAAGGCACGTACATGTTCCTCGACAACTGGGGTGTCGAGCTGATGGCCGCCTATCCGTTCTCCCACGACGTGGACATCGATGGCGCCGAAGGCGCCGGCAATGTCGCCGAGGTGGACCAGATACCGCCGACCCTCAGCCTGCAGTATCACTTCAATCCCGATGGACGGTTCCGCCCCTACATCGGCGCAGGCCTCAACTACACCACCTTCTTCAGCGAGGACACCAAGGGCGACCTGTCCGATACCAGCATCGAGCTCGATGATTCCTGGGGTGCCGCCGGCCAGATCGGTGCCGACGTCAGCCTGAACGACAACTGGTTCCTGAACCTCGTCGTGCGTTACATGGACATCGACAGCGATGCCGAGATCACCGACGACACCGGGACCTCCAGCCTGGGCACCGTCGAGATCGATCCGTTCATGTACCAGGCCCAGGTGGGCTACCGCTTCGGCAAGCCGGCCCCGGTGGCCGTTGCCGCTCCGGTCGCTGCCGTGGTTGCCGCCCCGCCCCCGCCGCCGCCGCCGCCGGCTGACACGGACGGCGACGGCGTGATCGACC
>CAZTGY010000024.1:0-3481 GCA_964613445.1 uncultured Chromatiaceae bacterium
CGGGACCCGGCCATGCTGGGCCTCGTCGGCCAGTCCGCGTATTTCAGCGACAACTTCGGCGAGGCCGCCAGCTACATGAAGGAAGCGGTCACGCTGGCCAATGCCGCCGGCCAGAAGCCCGAGGAGAACTGGCTGCTGGTCCTCCAGAGTTCGTATTCCAAGCTGAAGAATGCGCCGGGCATCACCGAGGCCACCACCGAACTAGTGCGCTACTACCCCCGCAAGGAGCACTGGAAGACGCTCACCCGCGGGCTACTGGCCCAGGCGGCCAGCAAGGACCGCCAGATCCTCCAGGTGTTCCGGCTCATGGACCAGGTCGACGCCATGGATGATGCCGATGAGTTCACGGAGGCCGCCAACTCGGCCACCCTGCTCGGCTCGCCCGGCGAGGCGCTGAAGTTCATGGAGAAGGGCTACGCGTCCGGCGTCCTCGAGAACAGCGGTGACAAGGCAAAGAGCCAGGCTCTTCTGGCTGAATCCAGGCGTCTTGCGGCCTCCGACCAGAAGACCCTGCCCCAGTTCGAGAAAGAAGCCATGGCCGCCAAGGCCGGGGAGGCGGATGTAAAGCTCGGCGAGGCCTACCTGAGCTACGATCAGCCGGCCAAGGGACTCGAGGCAATACAGCGCGGCATCGCCAAGGGCGGCGTCAAGAGCATCGACGAGGCCAACCTGTCCCTGGGCCGGGCGTATATCCTTGCAAAGAACAACGCCGAAGCCCGGAAGGCGTTCGAACTGGTGAAGAGCCCGGAGTATGCCCAGCTGGCGCAACTCTGGTCGATCTACGCGGGCCAGCAGTAGAAGTTGCTAAGGACGGATCGGACAAATGCTCAAGAAGTCTCTGCTCATCATTTCGCTGGCTGTCACGGCCGGCCTGACCATCGGCGGCATGCTGGCCCCGACTCCGGCGTTTGCGCAGCAGGCAAAGGTGAGCAAGAAGGTCGGCGATCCGCTGGCCGAGGCCCTTGCGCTGGGAAAGAAGGGTCAGTATGCCCAGGCGCTGACCAAGCTCAAGGCAGCTGATGCGGTCTCGGGCAAGACCGCCTTCGAGCAGTTCAAGATCAACGAGACCTACGGTTTCATCTATTCCCAGCAGCGGAATTACGCCGCAGCTGCCGCGGCCTTCGAGAAGAGCCTCAACTCGGGCCAGCTGCCGGCCAGCCAGGTCAATGACCGGCTCAAGCAACTCGCCCAGCTCAACTTCCAGTCGCCGCGCAACCTGAACAAGGTGGTCGAGTACTCCAACCGCTACCTGAAGGCCACCGGCGGCGGCGACGCCGCGATGCACGCCATGCTCGGCCAGGCCCACCAGATGATGGGCAACGACAAGGCTGCCATCGCGTCGGTGCAGAATGCCGTGCGCCTCTCCGGCGGCCGGCCGGCGGAGAACTGGCTGCGTATCCTGCTGCAATCCTATGGCGCCCTGGGAGACACCGCGGGCGTCGCCAGGACGACCGAGCAGCTCGTCAGCCTCTACCCGACGCCGGACAACTGGAAGCTCCTCTCCAGTACCCTCCGCAAGCAGGCTGCCGGCGACGACCGGATTGCCATGAACGTCTACCGTCTCATGGGCAAGCTCGACCTCATGGACAAGCCGGATGTCTGCATGGACGCCGCGATCATCGGTATCCAGTCCGGCTTCCCCGCGGAAGCCCAGCGGGTCATGGAAGATTGCTACGCCAGGAAGGTATTCGGCCCGGCTGACGAGGCGCGCAGCCAGCGCATCCTGGCTGATGCCCGCAAGAAGGCTTCGGTCCAGCAGCCGACGCTCGGCAGCCTCACCAAGCAGGCGATGGCCTCCAAGTCGGGCCACGACGAGATCGAGGTGGGCGAGGTCCTGCTGAGTTACGGCCAGGCCGAGCAGGCGCTGGCGGCGGCGAAGCGCGCCCTGCAGAAAGGCGGTGACCGCGACGCCGCGCTCATGCTCATGGGCCGGAGCCACGTTCAGCTGAAGAATGGCCAGGAAGCCCGGAAGGCCTTCAGCCAGGTCAAGGGCGCAGAGGCTGCTTCGATCGCCAAGCTGTGGGGCATCTACGCCTCCCGGATCTGATCCGAGCCGCTGGCGGGGAGGGCGCCCCTCCCCGCGCCAGATCCCGCCCGCCTTCTCAGTTCTGCCCCGCTGGTATATAACTGGCCCCGGACACTCTTACGTTTCTGCGGCCCCGGGAGAACCAAGATGACGAATCCGGCTCGCGACTCTTCCCCTGGTTCCAGCCCCCTTGGCAGGTCACTGCCCGGCGCGGCTGTTGCGATGGTCGTCACGTTGGTCCTGGTCGCCTGCGGGCAGAAGCCCGCGGCACCGCCGGCTGAGACGGCGGCACCCCCGGCCGCGCCTGCGGCAGCGGCCCCGGCAGCCGTCGAAACCGACGCCGAGAAGATCCTCAATGTCTACAACTGGTCGGACTACATCGACCCGACCGTCATCGAGGACTTCCAGAAAGAGACTGGCATCACGGTCAAGTACGACGTCTTCGATTCCAACGAAGTCCTGGAGACCAAACTGCTGGCCGGAAGCACGGGCTACGATATCGTGGTGCCATCGGCCTCGTTCCTCGAACGGCAGATCAAGGCCGGCGTCTTCCAGACGCTCGACAGGTCGAAGCTTCCCAATCTGAAGAACCTGGACACCGAGATCACCGCACGCGTGGCCCTGCACGACCCGGGCAACGAGCACTCCGTGAACTACCTGTGGGGCACCTCCGGCGTCGGCTACAACGAGGCGAAGATCAAGGAGGCGATGCCGGATGCGCCCGTGAACAGCTTCGCGATGTTCTACGATCCGAAGGTGGTGGCGAAGTTCAAGGACTGCGGCGTCTCCATACTGGATGCTCCGTCAGAGGTCGTTGGCACCGTGCTGATCTTCCTGGGCAGGGATGCCAACAGCGAGAACCCCGAGGACCTGGCGGCCGCGGAGAAAGTGCTGACTTCCATTCGCCCGTACGTCAAGTACATCAACTCCTCCAAGTACATCGAGGACCTGGCCAACGGCGAGATCTGCCTGGCCCTGGGCTGGAGCGGCGACGTGCTGCAGGCCCGGGACCGGGCCGCGGAGGCCGGCAACGGCGTGGTGGTCAAGTACCTGATTCCGAAGGAAGGCGCCGTCATGTTCTTCGACATGCTCGCCATCCCGGCGGACGCCAAGCACGTGAAGAACGCCCACCTGTTCATCGACTACCTGCTGCGCCCTGACGTCGCGGCGAAGAACTCCAATTTCGTCAATTTTGCCAACAGCAACGCGGCGTCATTCAGCATGGTCAACGAGGACATCCGCAACGACCCGGGCATCTATCCAACCGAGGACGTCAAGCCCAAGCTGGTGCCTGACCTGGCCGAGAGCTCCGCTTTCACCCGGTTGCTGACCCGCAGCTGGACCCGCTTCAAGACCGGGCAATAGCGCGGCACCCGCCCGTGCCGGAGCGACAGGGCCCGATTCACGCGGAGGGCGGACCTCCCCGGCCCATCGACAAGAGCAACGAATACGTTC
>CAZTGY010000024.1:3491-4186 GCA_964613445.1 uncultured Chromatiaceae bacterium
TCACCGCCGTCGACAATGTCAGCCTGACGATCAACACCGGCGAATTCTTCACCCTCCTCGGCCCTTCCGGCTGCGGCAAGACCACCCTCCTGCGCATGCTCGCCGGCTTCGAGGCCCCGACGTCCGGCCGGATCTTCATCGACGGGCAGGACATGGCGGACACGCTGCCCTACGAGCGGCCGGTGAACATGATGTTCCAGTCCTACGCGCTGTTCCCCCACATGACCGTGGAGAAGAACGTGGCCTTCGGCCTGGAGCAGGAGAAGCTGCCCCGCAAGGAGATCGGGCAGCGGGTGGCGGAGATGCTGGAAACGGTCAAGCTGGGCGAGCTGGCGCGGCGCAAGCCTCACCAGCTCTCCGGCGGCCAACGCCAGCGCGTGGCCCTGGCCCGGGCGCTGGTCAAGAAGCCCAAGCTGCTGCTGCTGGATGAGCCGCTCGGCGCCCTCGACAAGAAGCTCCGGGAGGCCACCCAGTTCGAGCTGATCAACCTCCAGGAGAAGCTGGGCGTGACCTTCGTCGTGGTGACCCACGACCAGGAGGAAGCCATGACGCTGGCCTCGCGAATCGGCGTGATGGACCGCGGCGAGATCGTGCAGGTCGGCACGCCGACCGAGATCTACGAGTACCCCACCTCCAAGTTCGTGGCTGATTTCATCGGCTCGGTGAACATGTTCGAGGGGCGCCTCACCGAGGAC
>CAZTGY010000024.1:4196-16489 GCA_964613445.1 uncultured Chromatiaceae bacterium
CGAGGACGAACCCAATTACGTCCGGATCCACGCGCCGGAGCTCAGCTGCTCCATCTACGTGGATCACGGGATCAGCTCCGCGCCTGGGGCGTCGGTCTGGGCGGCGATCCGTCCGGAGAAGATCGATCTCACGCGGGAGGAGCCGTCAGGCCCGGACAACAGGGCGAAGGGCGTGGTGAAGGACATCGCCTACATGGGTGACATGTCCATCTACCTGGTCAGGATCGACAGCGGCAAGATGGTCCGTGTGACGCTGCCAAACTCGGTCCGGCAACTCAGCGAACGCATTTCCTGGGACGAGGCCGTGTGGCTGTCCTGGGATGCTTCCAGCCCGGTGATCCTCCCCCAGTAGGCCCTCGCGGCGACCGGTATTCAATGGCCCGCTCCCAGATCCGGCAGCTACAGAGACCCCCCATCGACGCCTGGGGAGCCGGCCGGCTGGGGCTGATCTTCTCCCTGCTCTATCGCTACGGCCCGCCCCGGTGGTCCCAGTACGTGCGCAAGCACTGGGCCGGCCAGCGGCTGGTCATCGCCGTCCCTTACCTCTGGCTGTTCCTGTTCTTTGCGGTGCCGTTCATCATCGTCCTGAAGCTGTCCTTCTCCGAGGTCCGGCTGGCGATGCCGCCGTTCGCCCCGCTGGTCGAGAGGGTCAGCGACGTGGCCTACGCCGTGAACGTCAACCTGGGCAATTACGCCTTCCTGCTCTCGGACCCCCTGTACACCAGCTCCTATCTCTACTCGGTCAAGGTCGCGGCCGTATCCACCCTGTTGTGCCTGCTGGTCGGCTACCCGATGGCGTACGCGATTGCCCGGTCGTCGGCCACCATGCGCAACATCTGGCTGATGTTGATCATCCTGCCCTTCTGGACGTCGTTCCTGCTGCGGGTCTACGCCTGGGTCGGCCTGCTAAAGACCGACGGCCTCATCAACCAGGCCCTGGGAGTCTTCGGGCTGGGGCCGTACACGATGATGTACACGGACTTCGCCGTGTATATCGGCATCGTCTATTCGTACCTGCCCTTCATGATCCTCCCGCTGTACTCGAACCTGGAGAAGCACGACCTTACACTCCTCGAGGCGTCGGCCGACCTCGGCGCCGGACCGATAAAGTCTTTCCTGCGCATCACGCTGCCGCTGTCGTTCCCGGGCATCGTCGCCGGGGCCCTGCTCGTGTTCATCCCCGCCGTCGGCGAGTACGTCATCCCGTCACTGCTTGGCCGGTCGGACCAGCTGATGATCGGTCGCGTCCTGTCTGACGAGTTCTTCGCCAACCGGGACTGGCCGGTGGCCAGCGCCGTCTCCATCGCCATGTTGCTGCTGCTCGTCGTGCCCATCGTGATGTTCCAGCGGTTCCAGAACCGGGAACTGGCGGGGGCAAGGAAATGAAGTCCCGGAGCTGGTTCCGGCGCTTCGCCCTGTTCTTCGGCTTCGGCTTCCTCTACGTGCCGATCCTCTCCATGATCTTCTTTTCCTTCAACAACTCCCGGCTCGTGACGGTCTGGGACGCCGACGACTCCCCCACCCTCAAGTGGTACCGTGCCCTCCTCAGCAACGAGCAGATCCTCGGGGCAGCCTGGCTCTCCATCAAGGTCGCAGCCGTAACCGCGACGGGCGCCGTCATTCTCGGCACCCTGGCGGGGCTCGTGCTGGCGCGCTTCGGTCCGTTCAAGGGCCGGACTCTCCTGTCCGGCATGACCACGGCCCCCCTGGTGATGCCGGAAGTGATCACGGGCCTGTCAATGCTGCTGCTTTTCGTCTTCCTTGAACAGCTGATCGGCTGGCCCCAGGGCCGGGGCTTCGCCACGATCGTGATCGCCCACATCACCTTCGCCATGGCCTATGTGACGGTCGTCGTGCAGTCCCGCCTGGCGACCTTCGATGACTCACTGGAGGAAGCGGCACTGGACCTAGGCGCGCGTCCGGCCAAGGTGTTCTTCAGGATCACGCTTCCCCTGATCCTGCCAGCCATCCTGTCAGGCTGGCTGCTGGCGTTCACGCTGTCCTGGGACGACCTGGTGATCTCCCAGTTCGTGGCCGGTCCGGGCTCCACCACGCTGCCGATGGTGGTGTTCTCCAAGGTCCGGCTCGGCGTCAGCCCGGACATCAATGCACTGGCTACCATCATGGTGACCATCGTGGGGCTTGGCGTGGTGCTGTCCGCGCTCTACATGCGTCGACAGGAGCGCCGCCTGGCGCTCGAGATGCAGATGGCGAAGTCGGAGAAATGAGAAACCCCGCGAAGCCTCGCCGGCTGCGCGGGGTTCCTTGCCCTGGAGAGCCCTGCCGTTACTACTCTTCCGCATCACCCCACGGGAACGTGGTGGAGACGCTGAAGAAGACCTTGCTCTCGGAGGAGAACGCGTCGTTCACGCACTCAACGCCTGACCGCGAGCAGTCTGCTTCCTTCAGGTCGCTCCCATCGATGTACTTGACTTCAAAGTCGAAGCGGCCGAAGGAACGGCCCAGACCGGCGGAGAAGTCGTAGAACTCATTTCCGTAGCTGACGTCGGTGCTCTTCCAGTAGTCGCCGAAATTGTAGCCGCCATGCAGGAGCAGGCTGACATCCCACACCACCGGCACCTCGGCGTTGAGCTCCGCGTACCAGGCTTCCTCCCCCGCGTTGCTGAAGTCAGATGAGTACCAGACCGTGCCGGAGAGGATCTTGTAGCTCAGGCCCGTGTAGACCTCGAGATAGTCGAAGTCCTCGTCCCCGTTGTTGTCACCCAGGTACTTGTAGTACGTGGCACCCACGTCGTAGCCCAGGTCCTCGGTGAACGAGCCCGCGTAGCCGAGGATGAAATCCACTTCGACGTTGTAGTCGACCTCGTCACCGAAATCGATGTTGCTGCCCCACAGCCCTGCGTACAGGCCGCTATCTCCTTCCCAGTCGAGGCTCCCCTGGAAGGCGGGATCGAGGGCGTTTTGGGTAATGCCCCGGAAGTCGTAGTCGGAGGCGATGGTGATGGTCGAACTGACTCCAGCGTGGGCAGTTCCGGATGCCGCGACGAGCGCGGCGGCGACAGCCGTCGATCGGAGCAAGGCCATGGTGCAATCCCCCTGAGGAAACACCCCGAAGTATAAACGCCAAAATACCGCGCGCGGAGCCTACAGGCGGTCGCGCAGCGCAAACCAGAGCATGCCCAGCACCTGGCCCGGCCAGCGCAGGAGGGTGCCGCCGGGGAACGGCCGGGGAGGCAGGCGGGCAAACACGTCGAAGCGCTCGGCGGTGCCGGCAATGGCCTCTGCGATCAACTGACCGGCCAGGGTGGCCGTCGAGATCCCGTGGCCCGAGTAGCCTTGGGCAAAGTACACGCCTGGCGCAAGCCGGCCGAGGTGAGGCAGGCGGTTCATCGTGATGGCCAGGGTGCCGCCCCAGGCGTAGTCGATGGGGACGCTGGCAGCTGGGGGAAGATCCGCAGCATCTGGCGCCGGACGAAGCCCTTGAGGTCGGCCGGGAACCGCCGCGTGTAATTCTCGCCGCCGCCGAAGATCAGCCGGCCATCCGGGGACAGGCGGAAGTAGTTCACCACGAACAGGGTGTCGTGGACGCAGGCCGGGTCGGTGATCAGGCGCTGGCCGGGCGGGCCCAGCGGCGCGGTGGCCAGGAGGAAGTTGTTGATCGGCATGATGCGGTCGGCGATGCGCGGCTCGAGCGACCCCAGGTAAGCATTGCAGCCGAGCACCAGGTGCGCCGCCCGGACCTCGCCCCGGTCCGTCCGCACCGTGATGGGGCCGGCACCCGAATAACCCGTGACCAGGGACTGCTCGTGGATCCGCACCCCGGCCGCGACGCAGGCGCGGGCCAGGCCGAGGGCGTAATTGAGCGGGTGCAGGTGCGCGGCGCCCGCGTCCAGCACGCCCCCGTGGTAGGCCGGGCTGTCGACCAGGGCACGCATCTCAGGGCTGCTCAGCACGCGCTGATGGGGATAGCCGTAGTCCCTCCCGAGCTTCGCCGCACGGCGCTCCAGGATGGGCATGTCACCAGGCTTGGCGGCGCAGAGGAGCTGGCCGGGCGTCAGGTCGCAGTCGATGGCGTGCCGGCGGACGAGGTCCTTCACGAGGTCGCGGCCGGCGATGCCCAGCTGGAACAGCTGGCGGGCGCAGTCCCGGCCGAACAGCGCCTCGAGGTCACCCTCCTCCCGGCGCTGGCCCGTGCCGAGCTGGCCGCCGTTGCGGCCCGAGGCGCCCCAGCCCACTCGCCGGGCCTCGAGCAGGACCACCGAGTAGCCGCGTCCGGCCAGGTGCAGGGCAGCGGCCAGCCCGGTGTATCCGGCCCCGACCACGCAGACATCGGCCGTCGTGGACCCGGCGAGCGGCGGATGCCCGGTCAGGCCCCTGGCGGTGGCCAGGTACCAGGACGGCGGGTGCTCGTTGACGGGGTCAGCGGCGACCATGGCCCAGCGCCCGCTGGGTCAGGTCAAGCGCCTTCCATGCCTTGTCCACCAGCTCGTCCAGCTGGCCGTCGGTGATGACGAACGGCGGTGCGACGATCATGGTGTCGCCGACCGCCCGCATCACCAGCCCCTGCTCGATGCAGAAGTCCCGGCAACGCTCCCCGGCCTTCAGGTCCTTGGCGAAGCGGTTCCGGCTGTCCTTGCGGGGCACCAGCTCGAGGCCCCCGATGAGCCCGGCCGATCTAGCCTCCCCCACGAGCGGGTGCTCCGCGAGCTTCTGCCAGCGGCTGCTGAACGCCGGGATCACGGCGTCCCGCACCCGCTCCACGAGATTCTCGTCACGCATGACCTTGAGCGTGGCGCGAGCCACCGCGCAGGCGACCGGGTGCCCCGAGTAGGTGAAGCCGTGATAAAACTCGCCGCCCTTTTCCACGAGGACGTCACCTACGCGGTCGCTCACCATGACCCCGCCCAGCGCCTGGTAGCCCGAGGTGATGCCCTTGGCAAAGGGCATGAGATCCGGCCGGATCCCGTAGTGCTGCGAGCCGAACCAGTGGCCCAGCCGCCCAATGCCGCAGATCACTTCATCGGCGATCAGCAGGATGCCGTAGTGATCGCAGATCTTCTGGATCTCGGGCCAGTAGGTCGCTGGCGGAATGATGGCTCCACCGGCACCCTGCACCGGCTCGGCGATGAACGCCGCCACCTTGTCCACGCCGACTTCCTCGATGGTGGTGGCGAGCTGGCCGGCGATCCGGCGCCCGAACTCTGCCGGGTCCAGGTCGCCGCCCAGGCCAAACCAGTAGGGTTGCTCGATGTGGAGGATATTCGGGATGGGCAGGCCCGCCTGGGCATGCATCCATGGCATGCCGCAGAGGCTGGCGGCGCCCACCGTGCTGCCGTGATAGCCATTGCGGCGCGCAATGATGATCTGCTTGCCCGGCTTGCCGAGCAGGCTCCAGTAGTAGCGGACCAGGCGGATGATGGTGTCGTTCGCCTCTGATCCCGAGTTGGTGAAGAAGACCCGGTTGAAGCCGGGCGGGGCCAGCTCGCACAGTTCGCGGGCCAGCTCGATGGCCGGCGGGTGGGTGCACTGGAAGAAGCTGTTGTAGTAAGGCAGCTCCCGCAGCTGGCGGCACCCGGCCTCAGCCAGCTCCGGGCGGCTGTAGCCCAGGTTGACGCACCAGAGCCCGGACATCCCGTCCAGGATCTTCTGGCCGTTCTCTTCCCAGATGTACACGCCCTCGGCCCGCGTGATGACCCGCGTGCCACGCTCGCCGAGCTGCCGGTGATCCGTGAAAGGGTGCAGGAAATGCTGGCGGTCATCCTTCTGCCACCTCGCGAGGTTCTCGGTCATGACGACTACACCTTCAGGAAAACTTGGCTCAGACATTCAATAGCAGGAATTCCCGCTCCCAGGGCGAAATGACTTCGAAGTAGGCCTGGTACTCCTGCCGCTTCATGGCACTGTAGATCTTCACGAACCGGTCGCCCAGCAGGGCCCGCAGCCGGTCGCTGCGCTCCAGCCGGTCGAGGGCGTCGGACAGGCTGCCCGGCAGGGCGAATGGCCGCTTGTAGGCATTGCCCTGCTCCGGCACGCCGGGCTGGAGGTTCTCATCGAGCCCCAGCAGGCCACACGCCAGGGACGCCGCGATGGCCAGGTAGGGGTTCACGTCCGCGCCGGCAATCCGGTTCTCGATGCGACGGTTGTCGGGGTCCGACTGGGGGACGCGCAGGCCAACCGTGCGGTTGTCGTAGCCCCATTCGAGATTGATCGGCGCCGACATGTAGCGTGTGAAGCGCCGGTAGGAATTCACGTAGGGCGCGAGGAAGATCGTGGTCTCCGGGCCGTACTTCTGCAGCCCGCCGATGAAGTTGCGGAACATGTCGCTTTCGGAACCGTCGGCATTCGAGAAGGCATTGGTCCCGTCGCTGCGCCGGAGGCTGATGTGCCAGTGCATGGAGCTTCCTGGCTCGTTCTCCATCGGCTTGGCCATGAACGTCGCGTAGATCTCGTGGCGCATCGCCGCCTCGCGGATCGTCCGCTTGAACAGGAACATCTGGTCAGACAGCTCGACGGCGTCGCCATGCTGGAAATTGATCTCCAGCTGGGCGGTGCCGCTCTCATGAGCCAGGTTGTCCACGTGCAGCCGCTGTATCTCGCAGTAGTCGTAGATGTCCTCGATGAAGGGCTCGAATTCGTCAACGGCATCCATGCTGTAGGGCTGGCGGACGGTTTCCTTGCGGCCGGACCGGCCGATCGGCGGCTCCAGCGGGTAATCCGGATCGGTGTTGCGCTTGACGAGGTAGAACTCGATCTCGGGAGCGACGACCGGGACCAGCCCCCGGTCCCGGAACATGCCCATGATCCGGCGGAGCACCTGCCGGGGCGCAATATCGACGGGATTGCCTTCCTGCGTGTAGCAGTCGTGGATGACGCAACACGTGGGCTCCTCGCCCCAGGGGACGAGTCGCAGGGTCTCGAGGTCGGGCTTTGCCACCATGTCCCGGTCCGCCGGATTCATGACCCCTTCCTCGAGATAGTCGTCGATGTACTCGCCGGTCACCGACTGTATGAAGACGGACTCCGGCAGGCGCATGCCGCCCTGCTCGGTGAACTTGCGCGCAGGCATGTACTTGCCCCGGGCAACGCCCGCCATGTCGGCGACCACGGCCTCTACCTCGTCGATCTTGTTGTCGACGAGCCATTCGCGCAGCTGCTCTTCAGTCATCGAATTCATGCCCGGTAACTCCGACAGGCGTCGCCAAACGCCCGAAAAATCGCCATGGAAACGTCGCTCTCGCGCACCCGCCATTCCGGGTGCCACTGCACGCCAAGCACGAACCCCGGGGCACCGGCGACCGTGGCCGCCTCGACCAGCCCGTCGGGAGCCGTGCCCTCTGCTACCAGCCCGGTCCCCAGCCGGTCCACCCCCTGGGAATGCACGGAGTTGACCATGGCAGCGTCCCTGCCGGTGATCCGCGCCAGCATGCCGCCGGGCGTGAACCGTACCTCGTGCACGGGGGCGTATTGGGCTTCGAGCGGTGCCGTCTTGTCCTCCCGGTGATTCAGCATTCCGGGGACATTGTGGACTTCCTGGTGCAGGGTGCCTCCGTATGCCACGTTGAGCTCCTGGAAGCCACGGCACACGGCGAACAGCGGAATGCCCTTCCGGACCACCGCGGGGATTAGCTCGAAGGCCGAGTGGTCGCGCTCCGGGTCGTGCAGCGTGCCCGGGCGGCTCGCAGAGCCCTGGTAGCGATGCGGCTCGACGTTCGATGGCGAGCCGGTCAGCAGCAATCCGTCGAGTGACTCGAGGACTTCCAGCAGGTCGAAGCCGTCGTCGAGGGCTGGCCCGAGCACCGGCAGGCCCACGGGATAGCCGCCCGCCCCGGCCACGATGGCCGCGAGGTACTTCTCGCCCTGCACCTGAAAGGGGTGATGCCCCAGGGTGCGCCGGTCCGAGATGACGCCGATGATGGGCCGGACTCTGCGCATGGTGCAGCTACGGTGCCAGACCGGCCGCCGCGCCGCCAGACCTGCTTCGAGGAACTACTGCCAGCCCGCATCCGGCGCGGGTTGCGGGGCGAAACCACTGGGCGCCCGCGACATAAGCGCGAGCAACTGGCGGTCGTTTCCCGGGTTGACTTGCTCAGCAAAGCCCGTACAGAGTGCGCGACTCCTCACGACACTGCAGCAGGGCCAGGGACCGCCGGAACCAGCAGATGGAAGGACCACCGTTGAATCAGGGACGCAATACCCGCATTGGACCGATCGAGTTCGCCCCCGGCATCTCCCGCATCAATGCATGGACCTTCCTCTACACGAACTTCATGATCATGCCGATCGTGGCGTTCCTCAGCATTTCCCAGCCGTATGTGCTGAGCGAGATCGTCGGCATCCCGGAATCGGAGCAGGGACGGATCACCGGCTTCCTCGTGACCATGCAGGAAGTCGTGGCACTGGCGCTGATCGGCGTTGTCGGCGCCCTGTCCGACCGCTTTGGACGCCGGCCACTGTTTGCCCTCGGCGTGCTGATTGCTGCCCTCGGCTTCGCCCTCTATTCCACGGCAGAGACGGAATTTGACCTCTATCTCTACCGCTTCATCTACGCCATCGGCGTCTCCATTGCGGGAGTCATGATTGCGGTCACGGCGGCGGACTATCCGGCCGAGAACTCGCGCGGCAAGCTGTCAGGGGCCACGGGCTTCCTCAATGGCATGGGTGTCGGCGTCGCTGCCGGACTGATCCTGCCGGGACTGCCCGCAGCATTCCAGGCCCAGGGCGCAAGCGCCGCGGATGCCGGACGCTACATGCTGCTGGCCATGGCAGGGCTGGCCGTGGTGACCGCCATCGTCATGCAGTGGGGCCTGAAAGTCGGAACGCCGACCGGCCGTGCAAGAAAGGTCAGCCTGCGGAAGGCCCTGTCCGTCGGGCTGTCCCAGGGACGCGCGAATCCGCGACTCGTGGTCTGCTACGCGGGCTCGTTCGTCGCCCGGGCGGACCTGACCCTGGTGGCCGTATTCGTCTCCCTGTGGCTGCAGCAGGTCGGAAGGAACGAAGGCCTCGACTCCGCGGCGGCCCTGAAACAGGCGGGGATCATGTTCGCGTTGATCACCGGTGCCTCGCTGCTCTGGGCGCCGGTCGCCGGGACCTTCATAGACCGCTTTCACCGCCTGGCCTGCGTCTGCGCCGCGCTGCTCGTGGCGGGCATTGGCTATACGCTGCTGGGGCTGCAGGAGAACCCATTCGGCCCCCTGGGATACCTGGGAGCGGTGCTCGTGGGCGTTGGCCAGATGAGCGTGATCCTCACCGTGACGGGGCTCATGGGCCAGGAGACGCCAATCGACGTGCGCGGCTCCGTGATCGGCTTTGCGAGCCTGTGCGGCGCCATGGGCATCCTCGCCACCAGCTTCGCCGGCGGCTACATCTACGATCACTGGATGATCTCGGGACCAGTCATCCTCACGGGTATCGCCAACCTGGCGGTTTTCGGCTTCGCGCTCGCGGTCTGGCTGAAGGATGGCAGGCCGATACGCTTCGATCCGCGCGAAGCACGCTCGTCAGAGGTCCTGGACTTCGGCCACTAGCCGGAAACCCGTGACCGGCTACATCGTTCGACATTGGCGCGGCGAGCTGGGCCCGGGCGTCACGTGGTGGGTCAACTGCGTGGCTCTGTCGATCCTGCTCTGGTGGCTCGTGCCACGGATCGCGGTCGCTGGAAACTTCGCGTACGCCGACACGCTTCCCAGGTTCGCCGCGGCATCCGCCCTGCAGTTCGTGCAGATCGGCCTGGTTCCCCTGTGGCAGATGGTGGGGCTGTGGAGCTGCGGCGAACGGCGCGGCCGGGCTGCGGACGGGCGGTGGACCGGCCGGGCCGTCCAGGTTGCTGCCTTCCTGTTTACCGTCCTGATCACGATGCGGGGCCTCGTATTCGGCGCCGAGCAGGTGATCACCGCGCGGGTGGCACTGGCTTTCGGGCCGTACAGCTACAACGTCGGGCTGCTGCGCGACCGGCGTGAGATCACGATCAATGGTGGACTCGGGTTCGGCGTCGCAGACGAGGTGCGGGCGCTGCTGCTTGCGAACCCGGGCGTGCGGCGGATCCGCCTCGAAAGCGGGGGCGGCGCGCTGTCTGAAGCCGTCAGGCTGCGCGGGGTCATAATGGAATGGAACCTGGACACCTATACGGCCCGCACGTGCTCGAGTGCCTGCGTCTCCGCCTATGCCGGTGGGCGGTTCCGTTATCTCCAGCGGGGCGCGCGCATGGGGGTGCACCTGCCCCGCAACTGGGAGGCCTTCTCCTCCAGCCCCGTGGCCTCCTCCTACCGGGCCGAGCTGGGCTACCTGCGGAAGCGGGGCCTGCCGGACTGGTTCCTGGAGAACTGGATCCGCACGGGGCAGCGGTTCTGGTACCCGACCGAGTTCCAGCTGGTCAGCTCGGGGCTCGTGACCAACCTGCGCGGCAGGCCGCCACCGCCGATCCCGCCGGCGAGCTAATGCCCGTGGCCGTGCTCGCCTCCGTGCTCGTGGTCATGGTCGTGGTCGTGGGCCTGATGGGCTTCGCCATGATCATGGGGCGGCGCCGGGTTCTGCCGGGCCCGGCCGGCTTCCTCCGGATCGATCCCGGTCGCCAGGGCGAGCCGCAATGAGGCCAGGGCCGGCAGGTGCTTCCCGGCCTGGGACTGCAGCTTCTCGGTGATGATTGCGGCTTCCCGCACGAGGAGTGAATCGTCGACCACCACGTCCGCCTCGGCGTACATGCGATGCCCGATCCAGCGCGTGCGGACGTTCTGTATGCCCCTGACCCCAGGCACGTGCTCGCCCGTGTGCCGGAGCAGGGCCGTGAACTCCGGCTCGACGCCATCCAGCGCGCGGGTAAAAACCGCGCGGGCCGACTGCCAGACGATGCCGAAGATCAGGACGGTGATGAGCCCGCCCACGAGTGGGTCCGCCAGGGGAAATCCCAGCCAGACGCCGCTTGCCCCACCGACGACCGCCAGGCTCGTCAGCCCGTCCACGCGGGCGTGATAGCCGTCGGCGATGAGCGCCGCGCTGTTGATCTCGCGCCCGACCCGGATGCGAAAGATGGCCACGACCTCGTTGCCGATGAAGCCGACGACACCGGCCGCGGCAACCGCCCCCAGAAACCTGATCTCCTGCGGATTGATCAGCCGATCGATGGTCTGGTACCCGGCGACAAGGGCACTGAACAGGATCAGTGCCACGATGGTCATGCCCGCCAGGTCCTCGACCCGCCCCAGGCCGTAGGTGAACTGGTCACTGGGCTTGCGGCGCGCAAAGGCAAAGGCGATCCAGAGCGGGATTGCAGTGGCGGCATCGCCCACGTTGTGAATGGTGTCTGCCAGCAGGGCGACGCTACCGGACAGGATGACGATGAAGACCTGGAAGACGGCCGTGATGGCGAGGATCACGAAGGACCACTTGATGGCCCAGATTCCGCGCTCGGTGGTCGCTATGGAGGGATCGATCACGCCATGGGCGTGGCCATGGCCGACGTCATGGCCGTGGCCATGATGGTTGTGCGCGACGGCGTGGCCCTTCTCGCCGAAGCCCAGCCAGTCCAGCGCATTGCGCATGAGTGCCATGCCCTGCCCTCTCCGCCCGCCCCTAGAGGTAGCGGCTGATCTTCTTGAAGCCCTCGATGGTGGCGCGCTGGTCCCGGCTCGTCGGCCCGATGGCGTCCTCGAGGCAATGTTCGATGTGGTCGTGGATCAGCGTGGACTTGGCCTCCTCCAGCGCACGGATCACGGCATGGAGCTGCTGGGCGATGTCGGCGCAGTCCCGCCCGGACTCGATCATCCCGCCGATGGTCTGCAGGTGACCGGTAGCCCGCCGCAGCCGGTTCACCACGTCCTTGTGGGTACGGTGGGTGACGGCGTCATGGCCGGGAGCGAGTTCCTTCACGTGGGCGTGGGCATGGGCGGCGGCCTTGGCGGCAGACATGGATCGGTCCCGGCAGGTTTCAGGGCGTCCATCTATATCCCCTCCCCTGGGATAGGTCAAGATCCGCTGCCCGGGCTGGACTGGCGCGGGCCGGGTGCTGCTACCATGCGGCGCCAATGCTGCGCTTCACCCGCTACCAGTGGACCGTGCTCGCCGCCGCCTGGCTCGGGTGGGGCTTCGACGTTTTCGACGGCCTGCTCTTCAACTACGTGGCACCCAATGCGGTTCCCACCCTGCTCGGGCTGCCCCTGGGTTCACCTGAAGCCAGGTCGGCAACGCTGTACTGGACCGGCCTGCTCACGTCCCTGTTCCTGATTGGCTGGGCCGTGGGCGGCGTTATCTTCGGCCCCATCAGCGATCGCTTCGGCCGCCGCCGGACCCTGATGATCACGATGATCCTCTACGCCGTCGGCACGGCGTCCTGCGCGTTC
>CAZTGY010000025.1:0-15675 GCA_964613445.1 uncultured Chromatiaceae bacterium
CGTTGTGCACGGGGTCGAGGCCGTTCTCGATGGAGCGCTCGAAGTAGGCGTCGACGTCGAAGGTGACGAGGCCGGCGCGCCAGTTGGGCTGGCCGTACTCCGGTACCTCCGGCGGTGCCGGGCGTCCGGTTTCGGCAAGGTCGCCCAGGAACGCGAACACGATGCCGTAGCGCTCGATCACCGGGTAGCTGTCGACCTTGGCCCGGGCGGGGATGTTGCCCTCCGGGCCGAGCGAGGGGACCAGCGCGCAGCGGCCGCTGCCGTCGAACTGCCAGCCGTGGTAGGGGCAGGCCAGCCGGCCGTTGGCCACCCGGCCCTTGTGCAGGGCGCCGCCCCGGTGGGCGCAGGTGTCCGAGAGCACGCGGGCCTGGCCGTCCGCATCGCGGAACGCCACGAAGGGCAGGGTGAGCACCCGGGCCTTCACCGGCGCGGTGGCCGTCAGCTCGGCGGAGGTGCAGATCGGGTACCAGAAGTTGATGTACATCGGAGGCCGTGCTCAGACAGGGAACTCGTCAATTCTAGCCCCGGACACCTCCGTAGTTGGGCCGGCGAATGCGGAAAACCACGCCTCCGGCTCGCACGCGAATGTCCACTGGCGGCCCCGCCAGCCGAACGACAGCGACGCGGCGTGCAGTGCCTGGTGCGGCAGGATCAGCCGCGCACGCTGCCCTGCCGTGAGCCGGCGTTCCACCAGCGCGAGGTAGGCGTCCTCATCGCCACCGTAGATCTTGTCGCCGATGATCGGGTGGCCGAGATGGGCCAGGTGGATGCGGATCTGGTGCTTGCGGCCGGTACGGGGTTCGACGTGAAGGAGGGTGAAGGGGATGGGTGGGGTGGCGCTGTCCGGGGGGTCGCGCCTGAAGGCGCTCCTACGGAGTACTTCGTAGTCGGTGTGCGAGGGCGCGCCGTCGGGGCGGACGCAGTCCTTGATGGCGACTCGGCTCAACTCGTCCTTGCCCAGCGGGGCATCGATGGTGCCCCTGTCCGCCGGGACGTGGCCGTGGACGATGGCCAGGTACGCCTTCTGCACCTGGCGGGTCTCCCAGAGCCTGCGCAGCTCCCGCGCGCCCACGTCGGTCCTGGCCACCAGGATCACGCCGCTGGTCTCCCGGTCCAGGCGGTTCACCAGGTGAGGGTGGGCACCGGCGCCCAGGTGGAGCCGGACACGGCCGATCAGGCTGGACAGTTCGCCATCCTTGCTCGGATGGCAGACCAGGTCCGCCGGCTTGTTGACCACCAGCAGCTCGGGATCCTCGTGGAGGACCGTGAGTATGCTCACGCGGCGTCAGGGCCGCGACGACAGCGCAGCGCTGATGGCAGCGATAGCGCGGGAGCTCATGTCGTAGTCGGCCCGGCTGACCGGATCCGGGCACGACGAAAGCCGCACGAACACCAGTTTGCGGGCCGGATTGACCTGCAGGCGCTGGCCATGGATACCGATCGCCTCCAGGCTGCCATCTGCATCGCCGGTCACGTACCACAGGCTCCGGTAGGACCCCGCCGGGTTCCAGTACCCGCGGTACTGGCCGTTGCGCCAGGCCTGATTGCTGCCGTTGAAGCGCAGGTCGGCGAGCCATTTGCCGGAGACGACCTGACGGCCGCCAATCCGGCCGTCGCTCAGGACCAGCTGGCCGAAGCGGGCCAGGTCCCGCAACGTGGCCCCGAATCCGCCTGCTGCGGCTGGCGCGAACGACCGGTCGGTGGTGATGAACGCATCGTGCTGCGCGCCCAGGGGAACCCAGATTCTCCGGCTGACCAGCTCGGCCAGTGGCATGCCGCCCGCACGTTCCAGCACCCAGCCCAGCACCTCGGCATTGGGGGACACGTACTTGAAGCCGCCGGTCCAGTCCGGGTCCCGTTGCAGGGTTTGCAGGAAGCCGTAGTTGCCTCCGGGGACGCTCTCCGCGGAAGGTGTGGGTGGCGTCCAGCCGATCGCATCCTTCCAGCGCCGCCAGTTGCCGTTGGGGTCCTCGTAGTCTTCCTTCCAGCCGATCCCGGCCTGCATGTCCAGTACCTCACGTACGCTGTACCCTGCAAAGCCGCTGGCCTTCAGTTCCGGAACGTAGTCCTCCACCTTCTTCGCCACGTCGAGATCGCCCGTGTCTGCCAGGACGCCGGCCAGGATGCCGATCACCGATTTTGACAGGGAGTAGGCAAGGTGATGGGTCTGCGGCTGCATGCCGTTCAGGTAGGCTTCGTAGGCGATCCTTCCGTCCTGCAGGACGATGAAGCCGTCCGTGTAGGACGCGGCGAGCCACTCGGCGATCGACAGCGTGCTGCCCGGCGCTGCCTCGAAACGGAGACCGGCCAGGTCTCGCGTGCGGACCGGGAGTTCGGCCGGGGGGCCGTCGCCCCGGTATACGGTGGCCGTGGGCAGGGGCTGCGGGACGTTTTGCAGCGACCAGCGATTGAACGGGGGACTCATCCAGTTGGCGAGCGTCACCCGCTTTCCGTCGGGAACGGGCCGGCCCTGCATGATGCCGAGTTGCGCCGCCGTCGGGGCCGGCGGGTATTCCGCGGCGCCCGGCGGGTCCCCCGCCAGGCCAAGCACGCCCAGCAGGATCCCGGCCAGCCAGGGGCGCTTCACGACGGCTCCGGGGTTCAGGGCTTCGTCCGCCAGGCTGCGAAGTCCGGGTCCGGCTGCCAGCCCGGGGGCGGTTCGGCCTTCGGGGGCACGCCCCTGTAGTTCTCCGGGCCGAGATGCAGTGAGGAGGTGTCCATGACCCAGGAGTAGAGGCCGCTCATGAACCGGCTCCCCGCCTCGCCGCGGGTGAACACCATCTTCTTGCCGTCCGGGGAAAACGCGCCCATGCCGTCGAAGGCCGGGTTGTAAGTCAGGCGCCTGGGCTCGCCGCCTGCCAGATCGCCCAGGTACAGCTCCCAGTTGTTGCCCTCGACGATCCGGACGTAGAGGAAGTGCCGGCCGTCGGGCGCCGGGAATGGCGCCCAGTTCATGTCGTTGGTGAAGGTTCGCGGCTGAACATCGCGGTCGGGGCCGACGATCTTCATGGAGTAGATGTTCATCGGCGTCTGGCTGCGGGTGCCGTTCTTCCTTGCCTCTTCCTCCAGCCGCTTCTTCTCGCTGTTTTTCCAGGCCCGGAAGATGACGGTCTCGCTGTCCGGCAGGAAGTAAGCCTCACCCTCCTGCCAGTCACTCGTGAAGGTGAGCTGCGTCTGTTCCGTGCCGTCGGGCTTCATGCGCCACAGGTCCGCGTTGCCGTCGATCTGGCGGCCAAAGACGATCCACTTGCCATCGGGGGAGACGGTGGCCTCGGCGTCGTACCAGGGGTTGCTGGTCAGGCGTCGGACGTCCTTGCCCTCCAGGTCCGAGGAGTAGAGCTCGGCGCCCTGGGGATATCGGGTGTCGTCGGACCAGCTGCCGCGAGGCATCTCCGGGTGGTCCCGGGTGGAGGTCCAGAGCAGGCGCGTGCCGTCCGGATAGAACCAGGAGCAGGCGTCCTCGCCGCGATCGTTGATCCGGCGGATGTCCTTGCCGGTATCAGTGAACGTCCAGGTCAGGGCGCCGCCCACATCGCCCTTGCCGGGCTTCTGGGCGGCTGGATCCTTGACCTGGGCAATCAGGTGGACGCCGTCGGGGGCGTAGTAGGCCTCGCCGTTCTCCGGAACGTTGGGGACCTTGTGCATGGGCAGTTCCCGGCTGTCGTTCGCCGTTGCGGGTGGCCCGGTACCCGCGAGGCTGGCGGCGGCCAGCATCCCGAGCAGCGCGGAGGCGGCAGTCTGGCGTCGTGTCCGGTGCGAGGTGTTCATGAGGGCTCTCCAGCGTGGATGATCGTGAGCAGGGCTCAGGCCGCCAGCGCGTCGAAGTGCCCGATCAGAGACAGGCTGAGGTCGGTGCCCCGCGATCCCAGCGTGCTCGCGTCGTGGGGCATGGCATCCACGGGCGCGATGTAGCCCTCGCCGGGCCGCACTTCCAGACGGTACACCGGGACGGCCGGGTTGGCGCGCAGGAACGCCTGCAGGAGCGGCGTCGGCCCCAGTTGCCGGTCGGCCGGGCTCGCCAGCGACCAGACGTCCGTGATGGCCAGGCGCATGAAGAGCAGGAAGCGCGGCGTCGTGGCCAGGTTGATGCAGAGCCGGGTCCGGCGCGGCCGCGGGCCGCCGGGCGCGGCGAAGTTCCAGCCGTCCCAGCTGTCCACGTGCAGGCCGATCCGTTGCCCGACGGCGGGATCCACCGTGGTCGTGCACTGGCCCGGGCCGTGCACGGTACAGCCGATGGTCACGCAGTCGTCGCCGCGGGCGAGGAGGGTCCGGGCAAAGGCGACGGCCTCCCGCTCCGCCGCGGCACCCGCCGGTGAGCGGAGCCAGGCGGCGATGCGCGCGCCGTCCGCCGCGTCGCCGGGGCCGATGGCGCGGAAGGGTGCCGTGACCGCGGCGGGGATGTGGAGGAGGCGGATCACCTCGTCCGGTCCGGCGTCGGCCGGGACCTGGCGGAGTCCGGCGCCGACGGCGGCGTCGAGCGGCTGCCAGTGGCCGTCCGGGATGCGCGCCCCGGCCGCGTAGGCCGGGCCGGCGGCATCCGCTGCCCCGGCGGCCCGGGTGCCCCGCGCCACCGTCACGCGCGCCGTGGCCTCCGGGCCTGCGGCGGCCTCCCCGACTGCCGTGGCCAGGTGCAGCCAGACCCGCGGCGGCGGCAGCGCCAGGTCCCGCAGCCCACCGGCTTCAGTGGCGGAGGACATGCGGGCCGTCCAGTTCCAGGCAGCGCGCCCAGTAGCGCGCGGCGAGTTCCCGGTGGCTGGCGGGCCCCGGGTGCGCGCCGTCCCGGGCCAGGTCGAGGCGGTCCAGCGTGCCGGCGTAGCGGGCCGGGTCCACGTGGTGCCGGATCCGGACCAGGGGCCCCCAGCGGGCCTCGTCCGGGGAGCCGGGGCGCAGGGGGTGGGCGATGGTGGAGTACAGCCAGAACCGGCCTGCCAGCAGGCTCTCCACCGACTTGTAGTTGCGGTACAGGTTCAGGTCATCGTCCGCCGGGCTCGCGAGCGCCGCCAGGTGTTCCTTGACGTCCCGCCCCACCCGGTCCTCCGGGTACCAGCCGGCGCAGAAGGGCATGAGCGCGCCGGTGCTGGCCGCGTACTCCCGGCGGTCCGCGTGGGTGAAGTTGACGAGGACCACGTGGGGGTCGAGGGCAGGCACGGCCAGGTGCAGCAGCCGCGCGATGTAGTCGTTGGAGGTGCCCGGCATCCCCAGGTTCCAGAGCGTCGCCGGCCGGGACAGGGCCGATTCCAGGCGTGCCGCGACCAGGGCGGGAAACAGGCCGGCCGCCGGCAGCCCGATGCCGAACACATAGCTGCAGCCGATGGTCAGCACCCGGAGGCCCCCGACGGGGTCGAAGGGCGCCGAGCGGTAGCCCGAGGCGTTGAAGGCGTACTCGATGTCGCCGGCACCGAAGCCCGGCGGCGCGTGGGCGGCGAAGTGCTCCGCCGAGTCGGTCGAGAACCACGGCAGGCGGGCATTGGCGGGATAGCCCGAAGCCGGCAGGCCCTGCCGGGGCAGCAGCCCGTCCGTCGCCGGTGTGGCGCTACCAGAGCGGGTAGACGTTCGGATCATTCTTCGCGTTCTTCCGGGCCCGCCGCCGCTGGCGGAACCGGTAGCCCAGGAACCGGGCCCGGTCGCGGAGTTCCCGGACCAGGGTGAGGACGCGCTTCTTCACGGCGGCTGTACCTTCTGGCGCTCGCCCGGCCGGGCGGGAGACTGCCTTGACAAGGCGCCCCGGACTGGCCGAGCATCGGGGCCAAGTATCACATCCCGCAAGCCGTTGGCCAACCCGCAAACAACAATCAAGTGGAGGCACAGGTGATGAGCGATTCCCCAGCTGAAGGCTTCGAGCCCGTCGTCCTCTCCGTCGACGACGTGGCGGATGCGAGCCACCCGGCCATCCTCCGCGCGCTGGAGGACATCCTCCGGGACGGTGACACGGACGCGAACTTCTCCAACTTCTACAGTCACCAGAGCTTCGGCAACATTTCCGACGGCCAGTAGGCAGCCAGCGGCTGCCGGTGGTCCGGCGGCGCCAGGCCGGTTCAGAGCCCCATGGACCGGCCCTTTCACACCTACATCTTCAAGATCTTCAGCAGGTGCAACCTGAATTGCACCTACTGCTACATGTACAACCTGGCGGACGAGAGTTACCGGGCCCAGCCCTGGGACATGACGCCGGCGATCGTGCGCACGGCGCTCACCCGGATCCGCGACCACCTGGACGAGTTCGGCAAGACCAACGCCCAGTTCGTCCTCCACGGCGGCGAGCCGCTGCACGGCAAGGCGCGCTACCTGCAGGCGTTCTTCGCGCTGGTCGACGAGATCCTGCCGCCGGACCGGTACCAGGTGCGCATCGGCATGCAGTCGAACGGCACGCTGTTCACCCGCCAGGTGGGGGACGCGCTGCTGGCGCGGAACGCCGGCATCGGCATCAGCCTGGACGGGCCGCCCGCGGCCAATGACCGCTACCGGGTCGACCGCCGCGGGCGCGGCTCGTCGGCGAAGGTGGAGCGGGCGCTGGAGCTGCTGCGCCGTGACCCGTACCGGCGGATCTTCGGCGGCTTCCTGGTGGTCGTGGACATCGACAACGATCCGCTGGAGGTCTACGAGTACCTGGCCGCCTTCGACCCGCCGTCCATCAGCTTCCTCCTGCCCTACGACAATCACGACCGGCGGCCCAAGGGCAAGGCGGACCTGGACGCGACGCCCTACGGCGACTGGCTGCTGGCGATCTTCGACGCCTGGTGGCGCGCGGGCGGCACGATCCGCATCCGGGAGTTCGACAACATCATCCGCCTGCTGCTCGGCGGGCGCAGCCGGGTCGAGTCCTTCGGCCTCGACCCGGTGGACATCGTCGTCATCGAGACCAACGGCGACATCGAGGCCGTCGATTCGCTGAAGGGCACCTTCGAGGGCGCCACGCGGCTCGGCTTCAACATCGTCGCCAGCGACCTGACGCCGGTCCTCCGGCACAACCTGGTCCAGCTGCGCCGGGAGGGGCTCGGCGCGCTCGCGGACCAGTGCCGGTCCTGCAGCCTGGTGGGCGTCTGCGGCGCGGGCTACCTGCCGAACCGCTGGTCCGCGGAGCGCGGCTTCGCGAACCCCAGCGTCTACTGCGCCGACCTCACGCAGCTGATCCGGCAGGTGCGCCGCACGCTCCTGGCGAGCGCCGGGGGCCCGGCCAAGGCAGCGGCAGCCGCGGCCGCGGTTCAGGCCCCGCTCGCCGACCACCTCACCTGAATCCGGGCAGGGCCATGCAGGCACCCTTCCCGCTGCTTCAGGAGGAGCTGGCCCGGGCGGATGCCCGGCGCGCGGTGCTGATCCGCGGGCTTGCCGTGCAGCCGGAGTTGCGCGCGGCCGCCGCCGCCGCGCCGTTTCGCGGGCAGCTGCTGCTCGACTCCCTCCAGGCACTGGCCCCGGCGGACGCCCTGCTCGCCGGCCCCTACTTCTGGTCCCACCTGCAGTCCGCCTACGCCGCGCTGGCCGCCGGCCGGCGCGAGGACCTCGACGCGAGCCTGGATCGCCTCGCGCTGGCCGCCCTCGACTCCTTCGCGAATTCGCCCGCCTTCCGGTGGGCCGGCCGGCTGCCGGCCCCCGGCTTCCTCGAGTTCCACGCCCTGCGCCTCGGCGTCACCGGGCGCCGGGGCGTGGCGCTGCGGGAGATGTACTGGGCGCCGACCGGTCTCCACATGGTCTTCGAGGACGATGGCGAGTTCGAGATCTCGCTGCCGCCGCCGCGGCCCCCGGGCCTCCGGCTCACCGGCCTCGATGCCAGCGAGTTCGACCTGGGCGACAACGCCGCGCCGCTGGAGGACGACCCGGGAGGGCAGGGCCGCTTCCGCGGGCAGCTGGCCCGCGCGGAGCAGATGCTCGCGGTGCTGTCACCGCCGCTTTCCGGTCTCGTCCGCGAAGAAGCCTGGTACGTGGTCCCGCTGCGGACGGCTGACCGGCACCTGTCCTTCTCCCTGTCCCGGCTGCCGCGCACCGTGTTCATCGGCGGCAGCCGCACGCTGTGGCCCGTGACGGAGGCGCTCGTGCACGAGGTGGCCCACCTGCGCCTGAACCGGGCCGCCGAGGGCCTGGCCTTCGCGCCCGGCCCGCGCCAGCCGGTGTGCTATTCGCCGTGGCGGGACGATCCGCGGCCGGTCGACGGCCTGGTGCACGGCGCCTATTCGTTCTCGCTGGTCCTGGCCTTCTGGCTGCAGGCCCTGGAGTCGGGTGGCGCGGCCACGGCCCCAGTCCCGGCCGAAGAGCGCATCGCCCTGCTGGGCGTGCAGCTCGCCGACGCCCACGAGGTCCTCGACCGCTGCCCGCTCAGCGACTTCGCCCGGACGCTGGTGGCAGGACTGCGTGGCGCACTGCCCGACCTCACGGACCTGCCGGCGGGGCAGTCGGCCATGGAGCGGGCCCGCGCTTCGGCGGCCCGCCACCGGCAACGGTCCCGCGCCGCGTTTCCGGACCTGATCGCCCCCGGGACTGCGGCGAACCAGGCCTGATGCCATGGCCTCGGTGGTGATCTTCCACAATGGCCACGGCGACTACGTGCTCGCGCTGCCGGCGCTCCGCGCGCTGGCGGCCACGGTGCCGCGCCCGTCGCTGCTCGTCGCCGGCGAGGGGCCGCAGGCCTTCATCGTGGCGGACGCGGGCTTCGATCACTGCATGTTCCTGCCGTTCACCCGGCAGGGCGACGCCACCGAGTTCGACTGGCGGGCGGTGCTGGCGTGGACGGCGGACTGCGAGGTGCTGGTCGCCCTCTGTCCCTGGCCGAGCGACGCGCTCGGCCAGTTGCACCGGGCGCTCCGTCCCCGGCGGAGCATCGGCTTCGGCCCGCCCTGCGCGGAACAGGTGGACTACCGGGCGGAAGGGCACGAGTGCGACGTGCTGTTCGCACCCGTGCGCCGGCTCGACCCGGCTGCGGCGCCCGGGGATTTCAGTGCGCCCCTGCACTGGCCGCCCCGGACCGCCGGCGTCGCCGCCGCGCTCCGCGGCGCGCTGCCGCCCGGGGGCCGGCTGCTGGTGGCCCACCTGGACACCGTGCCCGGCAAGTCCTGGGCCGTCGACCGCCTGGACCGGGCGCTCGCCGCGGTCGTCCCGGCGCACCCGGCGCTCTATGTCATCGTGCTGAATGCCGGCGCGGCCGCGCTGCCGCTCGCGGCGGCGTCCGGCCGTGTCACCGGCCTCGAGGGCCTGGCGCTCGACCGGGCCATGAGCGTCGTTGCCGCCGCCGACCTCTTCGTCGGCGTGGACTCCTGCATGCTGCACGTGGCGGACCTGCACCGCCGGCCGGGCGTGGGCCTCTTCGCCCCGACGGCGCCGGCGCGCTTCGGCTTTCGCTGGACGGATCCCGCGCGGGTGCGCTACGTCCGGGCCGCGGCCATGGAGGACATCGGGCCTGAGCCGGTCGCGGCCGCGCTCAAGGAGCTGCTCGGCAACGGCGGCTAGGCCTCCAGCTGGAAGCGCAGGAAGACGTGGCCGAAGTCGATCGCGTAGTCGGCGAGCGTCCCGTGCACCGGCAGGCCGTGCTGCCGGACGTGGCGCCGGACGAAGGCCTGCAATAGCCGGTGGCGGGCGCGGCGCTGCGCGCCGGAGCCGCCGCTCAGCCGCAGCAGTTCCCGGGCCTCCGCGTCCGTGAGCGGGATGGCCCAGACCAGTCCGTCCAGGAAGCCCTCGGTGGCCGCCCGGGGCACGAGGCGGATCTCGAGGCTGGCCGGGCTGACCGTCGCCCTGAGTCGCCTCACGGCTGCAACCGTCCGGCGGCCCGCTGGCGGATCTCCTCGTCCTGCGGCGCGAGCCGGCGGAGCCGTTCGGCAAACCCGAGGCGGCCGACGGACGCGGCATAGGCCGCCGACGTCAGCCGCCGGTAGAGATCGCTCGCCCCGAGCGGCTGGTAGCTGTCGAACCACTTGCCCTGCATCACGAGGCAGTGCTCCAGGTAGCTGACCGCCGCGTGCAGGAAGTAGGGCGCGTGGGGCAGGACGATGCGTTCCTCCAGCGCGCCCAGCCAGGTGTGGGTGCCGAAGCGCGGCGTCTCGAAGTCGTAGGACTGGAAGTCCACGAGCCGTTCGTAGAAGTCTTCGGACGGGGCGGCGGACGAAGGAGCCGCTGGCAGCCCCCGCAGCGCGCTGACCCGTGCCGCGATGGCCTGCTCGCAGGGGCTGCTGGTGTCGAAGTGGACGTGGGCGGTCGTGTCCCAGTAGCGGAGGTAGCCGTCGAGGAGCCCGGCAAGTTCCGCGTCCTGCACCGCCCCGTCCGCCCAGTCGTCCACGTCCCGTGCCAGCGCGTAGAGCGGGCTCGCGCCGTAGATGGCGGCAATGTCCCGGGCCAGGCTCGTGACGTGGGCGAAGGCGTCCGGGCTGAAGGACTGGTGGCCGGGGCCCGGCGGGAGCCGCGTCGTGCCGGCGGCAGCGAGGCCGAGCTGACGGAGCAGGGCGTCGTCCACCGCGCCGCGCTCGCCCGCGGCGATGGCGTCGCAACGGAGCACCCGGATGCCACGTCGCGCGGCCAGCCGGTAGAGGAGCTTGTGGATGATCCAGTACGCCAGCGCGTGGGGGCAGCGGACGATGGACCGGTGGCTGATGAGCGCCAGCCAGATGTCGAGTGGCACCGCGGACTCCACGAGCACGCAGTCGGCGTCCGCCAGCTCGGCCCAGTCGACGGTCTTCAGGAAAGGCACGCCGCAGGCGGCGACGTGGGTGGCCCCGTCCCGCCACCAGCCGCAGCCCTGCAGCACCGCGACGGCAAAGGATTCGAGGGTGGCCAGGTAACCCGACCCGGGAACGTGCTGCTGGCGGAACAGCGCCCGGGCCGCGGCGAGGGGCAGCGCGTCCCGCCCGGCGGGGGCCAGGTGCCGGGCGATGCCGGCCCACAGTCGGCCGCCCGGCTCGTAGCTGGGTTGCCAGAGCCGGTCGAAGAGCGCGTCGCCGTCCAGTCCCGCCAGGGCATGGCGCCGGTAGAGTCGCAGGCCGTCGCGCACGAACGCGAGGCCGGGCAGGGCATTGATGCCCGGATGGGTGGCGAGCGCCGCCGTGATGAATTCCGGGGCCGTGCCGCCCATGGTGTCCACGAGGACGAAGGCCTGCCGGCGGCTCACCCGACCTCCATCAGCCGGCGGAGCGCCTGGACGACGTCGCCGGCGGCCAGGTCGGCCAGCCGCCCCGATGGGGGGCGGAGATGGACGGCGCGCCCGGCCGGCACCAGGCGGTAGCCGAACTTCCAGGCCGGTGTCGGCCCGAACAGGGCGACGCCGGGGATGCGGTGGAAATCGGCCACGTGGAGCATGCAGGAGTCTATGCCGAGGAAGAAATCCGAGCGACTGGTGACCGCCATCGCCGCGGCGAGCGGCACGCCCGCGAGGAACCGGTGGCGCTCCAGCCGGGCGGTCCGCGGCAGGTCCCGGGGCCCCCGGTTGAGCACGACGATGCACAGCGCCGGGTCGGCCTGGCCCAGCGCCTCGAGCGCCGCGTCCAGCCGGTCCAGGAGCCAGACCTTCTCGGGGCGCGTGTCCGCATGCACGGTGAGCACGCGCGCTCCCGGCGGCAGGCCTGCCGCGAACCGGTCGGCGACGGACAGCGCCTCCGGCGGGTAGGCCGGCGGCGCCAGCCAGTCCGCGACGGACGCGCCCGGGTTGAGCGCGCGCGCCACGCCGAACAGGCGGTCGACGTCGTGCACGTGCAGGCCGGGGCCGGCGGCGACCGGGCGCACGTCGAAGTGCGGGAAGAGGCCCGCCGACCAGCGCGCCGCCGCCCGCGCGCGGAGCGTCCGCACGTCGTCGGTGTACCAGGTGGCCAGGGAGGCGAAGCACTCGTAGGGCGGCTCGAGGCCCGGGACGAGCCCGGCGGCGAAGCGGTGGGCGAAGTGCCCGGGGCTGGTGTCCACGCGGATCAGGCGGTCCACGGCGAGCCCGTCGTACAGGAACGCCCACTCCGCCGACCCGCACACCAGGTGCACGGGCCGTGGCGCGCCGCTCGCGATGGCCCGGAGCGCGGGCAGGCTGAGCAGGTAATCGCCGGCGCCATTGTGGTGGAAGATCAACGACCCCGGCATGTGACCCGTCTGCGTCCGGCTGGCAGCACGCCTGATCCTAGCGCAAGCTTCGTGCATGGCGGGCATCAACCTGTTCACCAATCTCGCGCCGGCGGCGCTGCAGGACCGGCTGCGGCTCAGTGCCGGCACGCGGCCCGCGCGCGCCCGGGACTCCCGCACGCTGGCCTTCCGCCCCGGCGCGTTCGTGCCCGCGGGACCCTGGCGGGCGCCGGACGGGACGGGCATCAGTGGTTTTTGCGAGCAGGACGGCGCGTGGGACGCGGCGCGGTCGGTCTGCGTGCTGCGCCTGCCGCCCCGCCGGCGCCGGGAACTCGCTCGGCTCGGCCTGGCGACGGCATCCCACGACCGGCTGAAGCGCGACGACTTCCTCGCGGAAACGGCGGCAGCCTGCCTCGGGATCATGGCCGACTTCGTCACCTGCGGGCCAGCCACCCGCTGCCACGGCGTCGGGGTCAACCGGCCCGGCATGCTGACGACCTCGATCGACTACCGCATCGACCGGCTGGTGGGGCTCCACGTGGACCACTGGGACGGGCTGCCGCTGACGCAGCGTGCCCGGGCCGGCAACCGGCTCGCGATCAACGTCGGCACGTCTCCTTATTACATCTTCATGCTGGCGCCGACGCTCGGGGACATGGCGCGCATGACCGGCGCCGCCCTGGAGGACGCCACCGACCTGAACCGGCTGCCCGGCGATTTCCTCGCGGCGCATCCCGCGCTGCCCGTGTGCCGGATCAGGATCCTGCCCGGTGACGTCTACGTCGCGCCGACGGACAACATCATCCACGACGGGTCGACCCGCGGCGGGCGGGTGGAGTCCCGCCAGATCGTCTTCCGGGGGCACATCGATCCGACGCCGCGGCTGCTGCGGGACTGCGCGGGGCACTAGCCGTCGCTGAGCATCCGGCGCCACGCGGGGGCCAGCGCGGCGAGGCCGGCGATGCGTGCGACCTGGTCCCGCGGGGCGCCCCGGAGCGTGGCGTCGAGGGCGGCGCGCACCGTGGCGCCCGGTTCGCCCCGTTCCACGACCTGCAGCGGCCCGGCGACCGGCACGGAGCCCGGCCGGAGCACCCGCAGGTACCAGCCGCAGCGGCCCGTGGCGACCAGCCGCTTGCCGATGTCCCGCTGGCCCGTCGCGATCGCCAGCTTGTAGCAGGGGTAGCGGGGCTGGCAGATCTGCAGGAGCGCGTCGCCCCAGGCCCAGACGTCGCCGATCCGCGCGTCCTCCTCCAGCCAGCCCCGGATCGTGAGGTTCTCGCCGAAGGTGCCGGCCCCGAAGGGCGGCCGCGGCGCCAGTTCGCGGTTCCAGGCTGGCAGGTGCTCGGCCGGGTAGGCGTAGACCGCCTTGTCGGCGCCGCCGTGCACCGCCAGGTCCGCCTGGCCATCCCCGTCGAGGTTCGTGGTGGCGAGCAACAGGGCATCCCGGGCCGCAACCGGCCGCTTGCGGATGCCGCTCAGCACGGGCTCGCCCCGGCGGCGGCCGATGACTTCCGGCACCGCCACGTTCACGGAGAGCAGCGCGACCTGTGCGGGATCAGCCACCCTAGCGCAGCGGCAGGCCGTACTTCCTGAACGTCTTGTCCATGGCCTGGGTGACGGCCTGCTGCACGGCCGACTTCTGCAGTTCGCCGGCGTCGTCCGCGGGCTTCTGGGGAAACCGGAACGACAGCCGCTCCAGGTTCCGGGCGGAACTGTTCTTCTTCACGTCGAGCACCTGCACGTCGACGTCGATGTTGTAGATGACGTAGTAGGGCGCGTCCTCGTTCTTGCCCGTGAGCGCGCTGCCCATGGACTTCAGCAGGCGCGTCCCGAAGCTGCCCTCGTCGGCGTTCGGCTTCGGCGGCTTGTAGTTCTTGTTCGCCTCCCGCGTGCTGCCGATCTCGACGAGGCTGCCGAGCACCACGTAGTCGATGCCCTCCGGCACCTGGCTGGCCGCCGGCAGCGCCGTCATGGCACCCCGCCGCGGGTCCAGCGCGATCTCCTGCAGGGCCAGCGGCGTGCGGCCGCCGATGAACTCGCGCGCGGCGACGGTGGCGTAGGGATTCTCCTGGTTGCGGTAGGTGATCGGCTGCAGCAGGGCGACGAGGCGCGCTCCCGGCGCGACGTCGGCGTTGAAGAGCCCGAAGATCCTCGCCTGGGTGACCACGTCGGCCGTGCCGTCGCCGGTCCCGGCGCGCACCACCATGCCAACGAGGACGTTGTCGGCGAAGACGCTGCTGCCGCTGTCGCCCTTCTGCAGCTGGTCCTTGTCGCTGTAGGGCTCCAGCTTGAGTGCGTCCGGCGACGAGCTGGCAACGAACCAGCGGCTTTGCTGGACACCCCCGTTGCCATTGACCTTGCGCGCGGTGAGCCACTTGGCGCCCTGGGCCGCCGCCGCGGCGGCCGTGCCGTCCGGCCAGTCCGCGGGACACTCGATGGCCCCCGGCGAGTTCGCCTTGAGCAGGGCCATGTCGTCCTGGGCGGATTCCTTGTAGACGTTCGCCTTCGTCTGGTGGCCCTGGCCGTCGGTCACCGTGATCTCGTCCTTCTGGGCCGTCTCGACCACGTGGTGCGGCGTCACGATGAAGCAGTCCGTCCCGTTGCCCACGCTGTAGCCCGCGCCGTACTCGGTGGCGCCGCCCTGGTCCACCTGCACGTGCACCGGCCCCGCGCCGGCGCTGGCGAAGGTGACCGTGGCGACGGCGAGCGCCGTGGCGAGGGCCAGGCCGGCGTTGCTTCTCTGCATGTCCATTCTCCCGGATCGTGCTGTCAGTCTTGCTGTCAGTCGGGCCGGCTGTCGCGCCGCCGGCGCAGGCGGCGGACTTCCGGGCGGGGCGCCGTTGTCCGCGCCGGCCCCCGCGGCGCATAGCCCGCGATGCCGGTGAAGAACTGGGCGAGGGCCATGGCCGCCAGGAAGGTTACCCAGAACGAGATCCACTGGGGCCAGCTGCCCAGGACGACGGCAAGGGACGGCATGGCCAGGGTGCTGGGAGCGGTGCCGCCGAAGCGCTGCACGGTGATGGCCGGCAGCTTCCGGCTCCACAGGCTCAAGGGCACGCAGGCGTTCAGGCTGACGCCGATGACGGGCCGCGAGGCGCCGTCCATGGGGTCCACGGACGCGACGCCGCGGATGGCGCCTTCCTGCCGGCCGTCGTCGCCCGCGCCCGTCCCGCAGCTCCGGCCGAGGGACACCAGGTCGCCCGGGCCGAGCGTCCCCTGCAACACGGTGAAGGATTCCCGGCCCTGGCGGTTGCCGACGCCGGCCACGACCTCGTAGCTGCCGTCGAGGAGCTGGGGCTGCCAGGTGTCGACGCCGTCCGCCGACATGGTCACGTTCTCGTACAGGGACGAGCCCAGCGTCGCCTGGGCCAGGATGAGCGGCAGGCGCATCCCGGCATTCGCGGTGGTGGTCTCGAAGCTCAGCAGCGTCCGGGTCCGGACCAGCTCGCCCGCGGTGTCGGTCACGGTCGCCGTGAAGCCTGCCGGGCCGGCGGGCAGCACGGTGATGGCCAGGCCGGTGCCGGTGGCGTCGAGCCGCAGGCGCGCGCTCCCCCGGACCGCAAGCACCGACTCGCCGCCGGTCTGCACCCGGCAGGTGCTGTCGTCCGGCCGCGGAGCGCCGTCGCAACCCCGGGCGTCGTCGTCCGGCATGACGGTGAA
>CAZTGY010000026.1:0-13156 GCA_964613445.1 uncultured Chromatiaceae bacterium
CCCTGGTAGCCGATGTTGTGGATCGTCAGTACCGAACAGGCCTCCCGCAGCGGTCGCGATGAGCGGAACTGGGTCGCGAGCAGCGCCGGGACCAGTGCGGCATGCCAGTCGTGGCAATGAACGACCTCCGGCGCCCAGTCCAGCAGTTCGCAGAGGCGAAGGGCTGCGTGGGCGAGGAGCGCGAAGCGCCGCGCCTCCTCTGCGCCGCCCCCGTAGATGCCCCCGGAGCCGAAGAGCGGCGGGCAATCGACCAGATAGGTCAGCGGGTCGGAATCCGCCGTCGGGGCAAGTTGCTGGAACGCGTATCCCGGGTGCGCTCCGGCAACCGCGACGGGGGACACCTGCAAGCCGTCCAGCGTCAGCGGTGCGGGCGCGATGCCGGCATACCGGGGCAGGATCACCCGGACGTCGTGGCCGGCAGCGACGAGCGCCCTGCTGAGCCCGGTGACCATGTCCGCCAGCCCGCCGGTCTTCGCGAACGGTGCGTACTCCGCGGTGACCATCAGTATCCGCATGGTTTCAGGAGACGGACGGGTGACGGAAAAAAAAGACCCTGCCGTGGCAGGGTCTCTCGGATTGCGCTGACGTTGGCATCGCCAGCTTCCTGCGGTGCCGGAACGGGCCCGTCAGAAGGTATACACGCCCATGAGCTGGGAATTCCACACCAGGTCGGTCGTGTCCACGTCGTAGTAGTTGAATTCGACGCGAAGGCTGAACGGGGAGTCAGTCTTCAGGGTGATGCCCATGGCGGCCGCCAGCCCCGTATCGTCGTTGTCGAAGCTCACCGACTCATAGCGCGGGGCGATCGGCGGTCCGGGGACCAACAACTGGTTGCGTTCAAAACCACTGTAGTCCGCATCCCAGTTCATGG
This sequence comes from uncultured Chromatiaceae bacterium, assembly GCA_964613445.1. GTDB lineage: Bacteria > Pseudomonadota > Gammaproteobacteria > Steroidobacterales > SHZI01. The sequence goes on from CAZTGY010000026.1 coordinate 872, forward strand.
CGCCAAGCTTGAGGTAGGCGTCGATGTTGTCACTGACCGGCACGCTGCCGACGAGGAACGCCCGGATGCCGGACATCTTCATCTCGGCAGTCCAGGCCCGGCTCTGGCAGCCGCCACCAGGATTGGGATTGCAGGACTCGGGCAGCGTATAGCGCTGTTCGGCGGAGCCAAAGTCGGTGTAGCCGACCTCGATGCCGAAACGGCCGAACATCCAGCCCGCCGTCACGTCGAAACTGACATCCGTGCTCGTGAAGTCATCGCTGCCGGTGAAGTTCGGGTCCGGAGAGGGAGGGGCCGGCACGGGCAGGGGGCCACCATCGGATCCAGTGGGAAACAGGCCGAGTTCCGCCAGGCTGGATTCCGTGCGCGTGCCACCGATGCCGACGCCTATGTAGGGTCCGGCGACTGCCGCCGTGGGCGCCGCCATCATCATCGCCACCAGTACTGCAAGACTCTTGCTCATTCCCCCGCTCCCGAAACTTTTCCGTTCAATTGCCAAGCGCCATGATCCTGCGGACCGAATCAGAAGAGGGTGTCACGTCCCAGGAAGCTGCCAAAGTAAAGCCGTGCACCGATCTCGATTCCGGTGTCGTCATCGAACACGATGCCCCGTGCCCGGATCGTGAGGTAATCAGTGAGGTGATAGCCGAGGCCGAGCAGCACCTCATTGTCGGAAACGTTGGAGTCGTCCAGGTCGGAATAACGAAAGCCCGCCTCGATCTCGACATTCTCGGAGAGCTCGCTACGGACCATCACCTCCCCGAAGTACCCGGTGTCGTCGCCGGACACGAGCTGGCACAGGTTGTTCGGGGTCTCGAATTCCGTGATGTCCACGTAGGCAAGCCGGACTACCACGTCGGTGGCTTCGGCGATGGCGTAGCTGCCACCGAGTCCGCCGGCAATGGACGTGGAGTCCCGGTCGCCCGCGGCGATGGTGCTGCCACCTTCGCCATCGCAGGTGGTGCGGACCCCACTGAAGTCGCCGTCGAAGTACTCACCAAACAGGTGCACCCCGAAGCGGTCGAACTCGGCGAGTCCCACGGAACCGTTCAGCTTGACGCCCTCGTGCTGCCCGCCTTCGATCTTGACGCCATAGTTCGAATCGACCCACTGGTATCCCAGGTCGAAGTGGGAGTAGCGCGGCCCGCCGGACCAGTCGTCGGCGGCAGCGGCCGGAGCGGAGGCCAGCACGGCACCTGCCAGGAGGACTGCGGTGGTTGCCGGGGCAATCAGTGGCAGGGCAGCAACAAGCAGGGAGTTGGCCAGGGACGGCAGCGGGGGGCGCTCGTTGAGGCGCGACCGGGCAAGCGGCGACCGGGCAGTACTGGCAGTCATGGAACGTCCCCCTGTTGATGGCGCGAATCAGCGAAAACGCCGGGGACTATAGCGAATCGGGTACTGACTGGCTATAGGACGCCGAGTCGCTGACCGGTCGTCGCAGGACTCGTCTACACGGTGGGCAGACGGTGCGAGCGCAGTCCGCTCCTGTAGCGTTGGGGCGACCGTTTGGTATGATCCCGGTGCCACTTCCCAGGGGGATTCGAATGACGACGTTCAAGAGTGTCAGGGGCATTTCCGCGTCCGCGTGGATGACCTTTGCGGTGATCCAGGCACTGCCCGTAGTGGCGAGCGCGCAGATCGAAGAGGTCGTCGTCAGCACCCGTCGCCGCGAGGAGAGTCTGCAGGACGTGCCGATCGCGGTGTCGGCGCTCACCACGGAGCAGATCCAGCGGCAGGGCATCACCGACCTGAAGGACATCGTCGCCAATCAACCCAGCGTCCAGTTCGACCAGTCCTACGGCCCGGCCGACAACCGGATCACGATCCGTGGCCTGTCCAACACCCGTGGCCGGTCGAACGTGGCGTTCCTGGTGGACGGGATCGACACCACCACGGAGAACCTCATCTCAGCGGGCTCCGGCCTGCTGGCCAACCGTCGCCTGCTGACTGACGTGGAGCGTATCGAGATCGTCAAGGGTCCGCAGAGCGCGCTGTTCGGCCGGTCGGCGTTTGCCGGGGCCATCAGCTACATCACCAAGGAACCCAGCGACGAGTTCGAGGGGCGCGTGAGCATCGACGTTGGTGACTACGGCAGGCGCACCATCGACGGCGCTGTTGGCGGCCCGCTGTCGGATACCGTCGGCATCCGCCTGACGGGTGTCCAGTACAACGAGGACGGCTATTACACCAACAGCATTACCGGCGGGGACTTCGGCGGCTCGGATGGTTATGGCGGGGCCCTGACGGTCGTCTGGAAGCCGGCTGACGCCATCAAGGTCAAGGGCCGCGTGGAGTACAGCGACGACAGCTACGATCCGCGCGCCACCGTGAACATCCAGGGAGATACGGCCTACGCCCTTCCGCCTTCCGCGAAGGCGATCGTGCGCCCGCCGGACCTGACCGGTAACCCCTACATCACCCAGCCACCCACGACGTCATCCACCAACCTGTTCAACTTCGGCGCCTACTGCCCGAAGTTCGGCTTCGATCCTGCCAGCACGCCCGGGGACGGCTCCGGGGCCGCGTTCTGCCTGCCTGGCGTCATCAAGGACAGCAGCAGCTACCGGGTGACCCAGAGCGAGGACCCGGAGACGGGCGCCGACTACCCCGGCACGGAAACCCAGACCTTCCGCGCCAGCCTGATCGCCAGCTTCGACCTCGGCTACGGCCTGATCTCGTCCTACACGGGCTGGACCGACTTTGACGGCCTCGACATCTACGACCAGGACTACCAGGCGAGCGTGGCGCCGGATGTCAATGGCAACCAGGGCGTCCGCTACACATTCAATGACGATGGCACCGTGGCGGGCGGGCGCATCGACACGCTGCTCGGGCACCAGGAGTCGAACCAGGACACCAGCACCCGCCAGTTCTCCCAGGAGTTCCGTTACGAGACCCAGCTGGACGGCCCGTTCCAGTTCACCGGCGGGGTGCTCTTCTGGCAGGAAAAGCGGCAGCTCGCGGATCGCAACAACATCACCTTCTGCGCTCCCTACGGCCGGGTGAATGCCGAGTTCCTTCCGGATACCAACGGCGACGGCATTGCGCCGGGCGTGCTGGATCCCACGACCGGCTTCCTGCAGTTCGTCCCGGGGGTCTGCGACGGCAACAACAACACCCTGACGAGCTGGCAGGATTACCGCCGTCAGGTTTCGAGCCCCCAGTTCGCGAGCACCTGGGACGCGCGCACCCGGCACCTGTCCTTCTACGGCCGGATCGACTGGGAGATGACCGACGACCTGACGCTCTCCCTCGAGGACCGGTTCGTGGATGAGGAATTCAACCTCACCAAGCCCGGCAGCTCCAGCTGCACGGAGACGGCCTTTGCCACCGGCGGCAACCCGACGGGCACCTGGCCTTCCGAAGAGCGGACGCTCTGCGACATAGAACGCCTGGTGCTCGGGCTGCCGCCGCCCAACAACGTGCCGCTCGACCCGGCGACCGGCGGCCTGACGCTGCGCTACATCGAGGGCTCGACCTACTCCAACTACAACACGCCGAAGGTCACCCTGGCCTTCAGCCCGACGGACAATACGAATTACTTCTTCTCCTTCGGCTTCGGCCAGAAGCCCGGCGGCATCAATCAGCTCGCCGGCGGGGGTGGCGCCGAGCCGCCGACCATCAACGACGAGCGCTTTGACTCGGAGAAGCTGAAAGCGTGGGAAGTCGGGGTCAAGACCAATCTCGAGGCGGCCGGCTTCTGGAACGTAACGAGCTCGATCTTCCTCAACGACTACACGGACAAGCAGGTGGGCATCCAGGTCCTGTCGGAGAGCAACGTCTCGCAGCCCCGGATCATCAACATCAACGGATCACGGGTCTGGGGCTTCGAGTTCGATGCCGTCTGGCAGCCGTCCTTCATGGAAGGCCTCACGCTCGGGCTGGCCGGCACGCTCCTCGATGCCGAGATCACGGACTGGACCGACGACACGCGGAACCTCGTCCGGGCTTCCGTATACGGCGACTGTCCGGTGATCTACAAGATGGGCAATGCGGCGACGGACGATCCGAACGACCAGCTGGAATCGACGGATCCCAATGATCCCATCTTCCAGGATCCCGCCAGCAATCCTCTCGCCAAGGCCCCGGTGTCGTTCTGCCGCCTGGACTATTCCGGCAACGAGCTTGAACGTACCCCGGAGCAGTCCTACTCGGCATCCCTGGCCGTGCAGCGGCCCTTCCTGGACACGCCCTTCGAGTACCTGTTCGAGGTCAGCGGCAACTGGCAGGACGAGCGCTGGGCCGACCCCGAAAATGTGGTGAAGCTGGCCGACTACGCCCGCATGGACATGCGGCTGGGCCTGACCTCCGACAAGTGGGAGGTCATCGCCTACGTGGACAACGTGCTGGATGACGACCGCTTCCTGACGGGAGGCAGCGGTCCCGACTTCGGCGAGCAGGTCACCCAGCTCGGCTTTACAGCCGGCTTCGGCACGACGCACTACTTCGCGACGTTGCCCGATCCCCGGGTCTTCGGCATCCGCGGCGCCTATCGCTTCGGGGGCGGCCTCTAGGCTGGCGCCGCAGCGGCCTGACCACGAAAAACGCCCCGGAGAACGGTCGTTCTCCGGGGCGTTTTCATTACCCCATCAGCCGAGCAGCTTGGTCGTACCGATGAACCCGACGACGACGATCATTGCGTAGGTAGACCAGATGATGACCGTCGAGCGATCCATCGTGCCGCTGATGATGGCCTCGATCTCGGGTTTGGAGCCCTCGACCGCCAGGCGCCCGAACGCGGCGCCGATGGGATCGAAGGCCACGATCATCCAGATCACCATCAGGTTGATGGCGCCGTAGAGGGCCACCTTGAGGTGCAGCCACGGCACGTCCTGGACGAAGGGTCCCGAACCGAGCCAGGAGGACAGGGACAGCAGGATCAGCGTTACGCCGACGAGGCCCGTGAGCCAGTTCGTGATGCGGGCCAGCCGGTGACCCACCGGCTTGTCGTACCAGTACGCGCCGGCCATGCTGATGGCCCACCAGATGATGCTGAAGATCCAGACCAGGGCCACGGCCAGGTCGGAGACCGGCAGGAAGCCCATGTCCCGGGACAGCATCACCCCGAGGGGCAGTGCAGCCTTCCACATCGTGCGCGGCAGCAGCTCGATCCGCAGCGCCATGTGCAGGAGGGTGACCCGCGTCATGAAGCTGAGGCTGGCGTCAGTGGAGCGGCGCGCCGCCAGGAATACGCCCATGTCGGTACCCACCCAGAAGACGAACATCAGCAGGTGGGCGTACTTCCAGATTTCGTACTCGGTCATCGCGTCCTGCTCCCCGGGAACATGCAGGCTGCGACTTTACCCCGAATCGTGGCGGTGACCGCAAGGCGGAGTCTCCGGCTGTAGGTGGGGCGTAGGATCCTTGCTATTCTCAGTGGCAGCAACAGCCTGCGGGTCCAGGCACCTGCCGCGGCCCTGACGACAAGGAGAATGGTGTGCGCCCCCATGTAGAACTCATCCAGGAATCCGACCTTTGCTGGCACGCCGCGGAACTGCCGCGGGGCGAAGGCAGGGCCCGGCAGCGTAACCTGTCCTACGACGAGGAGAACGGCGCCGGTTCGACCAAGCTCGTCTTCGATTCCGCCTGGCACCGTCCGGCGGGGTACCACCACGCCGACACGGAGTGGTACGTCCTGTCGGGCGAGGTCCAGTTTGGCCGCCAGCGACTCGGCAAGGGCGCCTACTTCCGCGCGCCAGCCGGCCTGCGTGTCCCCTCCATGTCAGTGAAGGCGGGCACCGAGGTGCTGCTGTTCAGGGAACTCCAGGACTGGGGCTTCAGCGCATCGAGCAAGGACCGGGCAGGCTTCATTGCCCGCGGCCTCAACACGGCGTCCAGCGAACGCGGCGAGCTGACGCTGGTCGACACGACCCGTATGGAGTGGATGCCCAACATCTACGAGGGCGATCAGCAGCGGTTCCTGAAGCTGAAGCTCCTCTACAACGACCCGGCGCCGAAGAACGACCCGCAGAAGGGCTTCGTTACCATGATGTGCTGGGCCCCGCCCGGCTGGTCCGACGACCGGATGGTGCATCACCCCGTGTTCGAGGAGGCTTACACCATCGATGGCCACCTGGACTACAACTTCGGGCGGCTGGATGCGGGCACGTATTTCTTCCGTCCCGCCCGGGTCAAGCACGGTCACTTCATCTCGGGCGCCGAGAAGGGCTTCACCGGCATCTTCCGCATGGATGGCTCCATCATCAACTGGATAACCATCAATGAGAAGGTGACGGTCGAGGGCACGCCCCTGAACTACGATCCGAAGACGCAGGGCCCGCTGATCGCGGGAATCCCGGTCCGCTCCCGCACGGCAGGCGAGTGGGACAAGGACGGCTGGTGAGCAATGGCGCGATAGACATCGTCTGCAACCTGTTCACGCCGGAGGCGGTCGCCAACGGCCAGACAGGCCTCGATGACGCGTTCAAGGCCCAGGTACGGATGCCGCCGGAGATCCGCGGCGGCGTCGCCGTAGGGGATTACCTGCAGAAGATGGATCGCGCCGGCATCGACCGGTCGCTGCTGATCGCGGTGCGCGCGGGCGACATCAACGTGAAGGGCGGCTTCGAGCTGCCCTACGAGTACGTCCGGGATGTCTGCCAGGAGCATCCGGCGCGCTTCTCGGGCCTGGCCGGCATCGATCCCTTCCGGGGCATGCAGGGCCTCCGCGACCTGGAGCGGGCGGTGAAGGAGTACGGCTTCGTCGGCGCCCACCTCTATCCCCACTGGTGCGGGCTCGCACCGGACCACGCCAAGTACTACCCCTACTACGCCAAGTGCTGTGAGCTGGACGTGCCGATCATGATGCAGGTCGGGCACAACCTCGTGTACTCGCGGGAGCGGCGGCTGCCATCCGTGGGCCGTCCGATCTGCCTTGATCAGGTGGCGATCGACTTCCCCGAACTGCGGATCATCGGCATCCACATCGGCGTTCCCTGGACGGACGAGATGATCTCCATGTGCTGGAAGCACGAGAATGTCTTCACAGCAGGTGATGCCTACGCGCCGAAGCACTGGCCCGAGCCCTTCGTGCACTATGCGAATACCTTCGGCAGGGATAAGGTCCTGTTTGGCACCGACTGGCCGGTGATTGATCCGGAGCGCGCAGTCCGCGAGATCGACGAGCTCAACCTGCGTCCGGAATCGAAGCGCCTGCTGATGCGCGACAACGCGCTCCGCGTCTTCAGGCTGCCCGCCTGAAGGGCTTCGGCATGCCATCCGCCATGCCGGCGTCGCAGCAGGTCCCTCCACCGGCGTTCCAGCATCTGTCGCTGGTCGCCGGGATCCGGGCGGCCATGCACCGTGCTCCCGGCAAGGTGGCGTACCGGCACCGGGACAGGACACGGACGTACCGCGACCTTCTCGAGCGTGTCGACCGGATCTCAGCCGGGCTGATCGCGGGGCTCGGCCTGCGGCCCGGGCAGCACGGGGCCATCGTCGGCAAGAATTCCATCGAGTACATGGAGATCGTCCTCGGGGCAGCCCAGGGCGGGATCGCCCTGGCCACGGTCAACCCGCGGTTGTCGCTGCCGGAGGTCGTGGCGATCTGCGACGACGCCGGGGCACGCGTCGTCTTCGCCGATCCCGAGTTGGCGGCCGCCCTGCGCGACGCCAACCTGGCGGAGAAGCCGGTGATCATCGCCATCGGTCCCGAGTTCGAGGCGTGGCTGGCGATGGCGCGGCCGGGCAGTTCCGTGCCTCCGGTGCGGGAGTGGGACGACTTCACCATTCCCTACACATCGGGCACCACGGGAAAGCCCAAGGGCGTCCTAGTCCCGCACCGTTCGCGAATCCTCACGCTCTTTGGCATGGCCGTGGAATATGGCTGCTACGCACCTGATGACCGGTTCCTGGCCATCGCGCCCATGTGCCACGGGGCCGGAATGATCTTCTCGCTGGCACCCATATTCTTCGGCGGGTACGCGGAGATCGTAGACAAGTTCGACCCCGAGGAAGTGCTGGAGAGGCTGGGCAGCCAGCACATCACGGGCTTCTTCGCGGTGCCCACGCATTTTCACGCCCTGCTGGCCTCCAGTGCCGCGGCGCTGGCGACCAGCACGTGCGCGCCCCTGAAGGCGGTGATCTCGAATGCGGCGGCGCTGCCGCAGGCCATGAAGGAACGCATCGTGGCGCACTTCGGCCCGGGCCTGCTGCATGAGACCTACGGCTCTACCGAAGCGGGGATCGTCTCCAACCTTAGGCCTCCCGACCAGCTTCGCAAGTTGCAGTGCGTTGGCCAGCCGTTTCCCTGCACGGAGATCGAGTTGCGACGGCAGGATGGCATGCCGTGTGGCGCCGACGAGGTGGGCGAGTTGTTCTCGCGCAGCCCCTACCTGTTCAACGGCTACTGGGGACGTCCGGAGGAAACTGCCGAGTCCTTCCGGGACGGCTGGGTCACGGTGGGCGACCTGGCCCGGCGTGATGAGGAGGGATACCTCTACATCGTGGACCGCCTGAAGGACATGGTCATTTCAGGCGGCGTGAACCTCTATCCGCGGGAGGTCGAGGAGATCATCTTCCAGCACCCCGGGGTGCTGGAAGCGGCGGTGATCGGTATCCCGGACGAGAAATGGGGCGAGGTGCTCAAGGCGTTCGTCGTCCGCCGTCCTGGCCAGGACTTCGGCGCCGGCGCGGTCCTCGAATTCCTCGAGCCGCGCCTGGCGCGCATGAAGATGCCAAAACAGGTGGAGTTCATCGAGCAGATTCCCCGCAATGCGAACGGCAAGGTGCTGAAGACCACACTGCGGGCCCGCGGCTGACCGGACATGACGAACCGAAGCGCGGAGAAGCCGGCCGTCGAGTTCTTCTTCGACACCTCCTGTCCCTGGAGCTACCTGGCGCTCGAGCGGGTGCGGGAAGCGGCGATCCGCACGGGATCCAGGGTGCTGTACCGTCCCGTCCTCGTGGACGACATCCTGCGCGTCGCCAACCCCGGCTTTCCGGCCGACCGTAGCGACCCGGTCCCTGCCCGGGCCCGGTACCAGGCAAAGGACCTCACCGACTGGGCGCGCTATTGCGGCCTGACGCTGCGCCGGCCGAAGCCTTGGCCGCTCCGGCCAGAGTGGGCCCAGCGCGGGGCGATTGCGGCTGATGAGCTCACCCGGGATGCCACTGGCGGTCCTGCGGCCTACCTGGCAGCCGTGTTCGCGGCGCTGTTTGCGGATAATCGCGACATCAGCGACCTGGCGGTGGTGGAGGGGCTGGCAGCGTCGGTCGGTATCGACCATGCCAGTTTCGCCGCCCGCATTCGCGACGAGGGCACGCGCCGGGAGGTCGACAACAACGCTGACGAACTCGTTGCGCGCGGCGGCTTCGGCACGCCCAGTTTCTTCGTTGCCACCGAAGCCAGGGGCGGCGACCTGTATTTTGGCAACGATCGCCTGCCGCTGGTCGAGGCCGCGCTGGCCCGCCTGGGCGGCATGCGGCTCGTCCTTCCCGGAGCACACGGAGCCTGAACCATGTCTGATTCTGCTGCCGTCGGCATCGCAACCTCCCGCAGGGCCTTCCTGGCAGGCGGAGGCGCGGTAGCCGTTTCGCTCAGCCTGCGGTATGCCACGGCTTCCGCCGCGGAAGCTGCCGGATCGCCGGTGCCCTACGGCGCGTGGGAGGACCTGATGCGCCGCAAGTGGACCTGGGACCGGGTGGCCCACGGCACGCACGGCACCAACTGCACGGGGACCTGTGCCTTCAACGTGTACGTGAAGAACGGCATCGTCTGGCGCGAAGAGCAGCAGGGCGAGTACGGCCGGTCGGAGGACGCCCCCGACTACGGCCCGCGCGGCTGCCAGAAGGGGCTGCGACACGCGAAGTACATGTACGGCAAGCAGCGGATCCTGTATCCCATGAAGCGGGTCGGGGAGCGCGGAGACGGCAAGTGGGAGCGCGTGACCTGGGATCAGGCGCTCGCCGAGATTGCCGACCGGTTCATCGACTACTCCGTGCAGTTCGGCCCCCAGTCCATCAGCTTCGATCTGGGAACCCAGATGGTGCTCAAGCGCGCGTCCTTCGCGGCGCTTGGCCGGTTTGCCACGATCAGCGGCATCGAGCTTCCCGAGGCCTTTGCGGGCGTGGGCGATCTCCCGACCGGCGTGCAGATGACCGTGGGGGAGCCGCTGCTGGGCGACACCATGGCCGCGGTCTACAAGTCGCGCTGCTGCCTGGTGTGGTTCTGCAATCCGGCGGTTACGCGCATCCCCGACGCGCACTTCTTCTGGGAGGCAAAGTACAACGGCACGGAAGTCATTGCCATTTCTCCGGAGTTCACCCCCAGCGCCATGCACGCCAGCAGGTGGGTGAATCCGAAGCCTGGCACCGATATCGCGCTGGCCATGGGCATGGTCCAGGTGTTGCTGGCCGACGGCCTGATCGACCGGGACTACATCCGTGAGCAGACGGATCTCCCATTCCTCGTGCGCGTGGACAACGGCCGTTTCCTGCGCGAGACGGATTTCGTGGCCGGCGATGCTGCCCGCACCAACCTGTTCTACGTCTGGGATGCAAAGTCGCGGAAGGCCGTGCCAGCGCCCGGCACGGGCGGTCCGCCACCGCCCCCCGGAACTCCCGTGCCCGTGATCCCCTCGGGCACCCTGAAACTGGGCGACCTGGAGCCCGAGCTCGAGGGAACCTGGACCGTGCAGGCCCGCGAGGGGAGGGTGAAGGTCACCACGGTCTTCGCACTCGTGAAGCAGCGCGCCCAGGACTACACGCCCGAAAGGGCGTCGGTGATCTGCGGCGTGCACCCGGACAACATCCGGCAGGTTGCCCGGACGTTCGGCACCGCGAAGCCGGCGATGATCTTCACCGGCTATCGCATGTGCAAGTGGCTGCAGGGTGACCTCCTCCAGCGCGCCTTCATGCTGCTGCTGTCCCTGACTGGCAACCTCGGGAAGGCGGGCGGGGGCTTCCAGCTGGAGAACCTGGGCAGCACGGCCAGCCAGATCGCTTTCATGCTGGCAGGCGTCCCGCCGACCCTGCGTATCGCGACGCTGGCTCGCTGGGACTACGTGCATGCCGACGGCAGGGGACTCAACGAGAAGATCTATGGCAAGGCTCTTGCCGAGAAAGTGGACCGGTACTTCCAGGAATCCACACGCTCCGGCGCCTGGCCAGACTACGCGGCGACACCCTGGAAGATGGGGATATTCGCCGGGAGCAACACGGCCAACTGGCGATCCGGGGGCGGCCGCTGGCGGGACACTACGTTCGAGAAGCTCGGAACCATCGTCACCATGGCGCCCGACATGGGCATTACCGCCCTGTATTCCGACTACGTGCTGCCCATCGCCCATCACTACGAGCGGCAGGACTACATGCTGGAGGCCCGCACGCCCTACGTGCAGGTGCTGGATGCCGCGGTGCCGCCGCTCGGTGAGTCGATGGACGACTGGCACGCACTGAATCGCCTCGCCGCCGCCATCTCGGAGCGGGCCAGGGTCCGCGGAATTGCCCCGATCCAGGACAGCTTCTTCGGCCAGCCCGTGCCGCGGGATTTCACCCGGTACCACGACCTGTTCACGATGGGCGGGCAGATGAAGGACACGAGGGACGTGATCCAGTTCCTGATCGACAAGGATCCCGGCGTGCCCAAGGTTTCCTTCGACGAAATGCGCGGCAGGGGCAAGATGCGCAACGAAGGCACGGACCGGGTTGTCTATGGCGTCGATTCACCGTACGGCTCGGTCATGATCCGCGGCGTGGAACTGAAGGAGCCCTATCCGACGCTCACCGGTCGCCAGCAGTTCTACGTGGATCACGAATGGTTCATCGCCGAGGATGAGCAGCTTCCGGGCCACAAGGATCCCATCAAGCTCGACGGCTACCCCCTGCAGATGCTCATGGGCCACCTGCGACATGGCATCCATACCATGTGGTCCGACGATGCGCTGCTGTTCAGCCTGCGCCGCGGGGAGCCGGATATCTACGTGAGTCCCGGCGATGCACGGGCGCGCGGCGTCAGTGACGGTGACCTGATCAGGGTCTTCAATTCGATGGGCTCATTCGTGGCAATGGCCCATGTGACGCCCGGCATGCAGCCGGGAATGGTCTACATGTACCACGGCTGGGATCCGCTGCTGTTCCGCGGGGGCAGGAACAACTTCAGTGCCGTGGTGGCCAGTTCCGCCCTGATAAAGCCCACGGCACTGGTCAGCGGCTACGGGCACATCACCTACCGGGCGCTGGCGTTCGAGCCCAACTCCACCTTCCAGGACTTCACCTGCGATTTCGAGCGTTACGTGGAGGCAAAGGCCTCGTAGGAGCGCCTTCAGGCGCGACGAACGCAAGTCG
>CAZTGY010000026.1:13166-15415 GCA_964613445.1 uncultured Chromatiaceae bacterium
CGCAAGTCGCGCCTACACCCCGATTCTGAGGGCCTTGATTGCCAGGAACACTTCGCGGAGGAACAACAGGAGCGCGCCGATCAGCGAGAGCATGGCGAGGATGAAGAGTCCCGCGACGGGCAGCGTGGCGTTGAAGCGGAGGAAGGCCGCAAGGAAGAGCAGGACCACCACCACGGCCACCAGGAGCGCCGAGCAGGTGCTGAGGGTGATTGCCCGGTTCATGAGCCGGGCCCGGTAGGCCATGACCCCGAGTTCCTGCCGGCGTTCCTCGAGCGCCGCACCGGTGCTTGAGCGGGCCGCCTCCTCCAGCTTGCGGGCCCGGTCCACGACCCGGGCGAGGCGGTTGGTCAGGACGGTGAGCACGATGCCGATGCCGGACAGCAGGAATACCGGCGCTACGGCCAGCTGGATCACGTGACCGATGTCGACGAGCGGCGTCCCGGCATCCATGGCGCGTTGCCTCAGATCACCGCTTCGCGCGGCACCGGCTTCAGGAGGAGGAACGTGGCGCCGGCCATGATCACCGGCAGTATGGCGCACCAGGTGAAGGCCGACTCCCAGCCCACCAGCCCGATCGCAGCGGAGAGGGCGAACGGCCCCAGGCCCAGGCCAAGTTCAACCGCGAAGGAATTGGCGAAGCTGGCGGCAGTCGCCCGCAGCTCCGCCGGGAAATTCTCGGCGATGAACGTGAACATCACCGCATAGGCGCCGTAGAAGAAGAAGGTCATGGTGCTGAAGGCCAGGAAGGTGGGCCACCAGCCCCTGGTGAACCAGATCATGACGCCGAAGGCGAGGCCTCCCAGCCAGCACCAGGCCACGATGGTGTTGCGGCGGGATATCAGGAACTCCCCGAACCAGGCAGCCAGGATGTACCCGAAAGCGCCGATCAGGAACGACAGGCCGACCAGCTCGATGGCTTCGCGGGCTTCCCAGCCACGGGACTCGCGGAAGTAGGGCGTCAGCATGATCGTGGCGCCGTAGGCGAAAACGTAAAGGAAGGTGCCGAGGAAGAGCAGTATCGTCTTGCGCCGGTATGCGGGCCTGAAGAGCTCGCGCACTGCCGGTGGCGGTGTGCGGTTGGCCTCCCGGTCGTCCCGCGCGCGCTGCCAGGCGGCCGAGTCCCGCACGTAACGCCAGATCACCCAGGCGTAGGGCAGGAACAGGAGGCTTAACAGGAAGATATAGCGCCAACCCCATGTTTCATAAATAAATGGGACCAGCAAGGATGCCAGGAAGAAGCCCAGGGGAAAGCCGATCTGGAGGACCCCGGTAAACAGGCCGCGTAGCCGGGGCGGGGCCTCTTCCAGGACCAGGGTGCCGGTGATCGGCGACTGGACGGCCGCCGACGTGAAGCCAAGGGTCCTGGCGATCAGCAGGGCCGCCGTCGTCGGCGCCCAGGCCAGCGCCGTGACGAAGACCGGCGTCAGCAATGTCGCCCCGAGCAGCACGGCGCGACGGCCGATGCGGTCGGCCAGCACGCCGAGCTGCGTGACCAGGAGCCCCGCGACGACGAAAGTCACGGCGATGTACAGGCCGCGCTCGAGGTCGGTCCACCCAAACTCGGCCGACAGTTCCGTGAGGACGAACGTGAAGAGCGAGTGATCGAGGTTCGCGAACGTGACGCCGACCAGGCAGATGAGGAAGACCCGGTACGTATGCCCCGGGACCGCGCGCAGGGAGGCCCGGATTCCTGCCCCGGAGCCGACATTCAGGTTTTCAGCAGGTGCGCCGCTGGCCATCGCGGCAACTATATCAGCAGCCTGGCTCAGGTCCCCGAGAAGGTCCGGATCTGGGCAACGAGGTCCTTGATGTCCTGGTCCGAGAGCACGTCGCCCCAGGCTGGCATGATGAAATTCTTGCCGACGCCGAGGCCACCCCTGCAGATGGCCAGGTAGAGATAGGCATCGGGCAGGGTCTTCATGTACACCGGGTCGCTCTGGTCCTGCGGTGGGGTGTCCATGTGCAGGACGATCACTTCGGCCTTGCCATCGACGCCATGGCACTCGGCGCAATTCTTCAGGTGCAGCGCTGCGCCACGCCCGGCGTCACCACGGATCTCGCCGAGCGGAGTGCAATTGACCGACGTCAGCGCCGGTTCGTTGCCCATCGCCGTTGACGAGAGGAGGGCTAGCAGGAGCGCGCCGGTCGTTGACCTTGTTGCGTGCTTCATGCCTCCGCCACCCAGCCATACTGCGTCAGGCTGGGCTCGGCACCCTCGGCGTGGGATGCCATCTTCATGCGGGTCAGCG
>CAZTGY010000027.1:0-10672 GCA_964613445.1 uncultured Chromatiaceae bacterium
ACCTGCGACCTCTTGCTCCCGAAGCAAGCGCTCTACCAAGCTGAGCTACACCCCGAACGGGGGCGCCATTGTATAGGGCGCGGGGGGCGGCGTCAGTAACGGCGGTCGACGGCGAAATCGGCCAGGTCGGTGAGGGCGGACTTGAAGGGTGAATCCGGCACCGGGGCCAGCGCCAGCCGGGCCCGCACGGCGCAATCCCGGGCCTTGGCGGCCGTGTAGGCCAGGGCGCCCGTGGACTGGATCACCTCCTGGATGGGCCGGATGTCCTCCCGGCCCCCCCGCTCGATGGCGCGGCGGATCATCACCTGTTCCTTCGACGAACCCCTCTGCAGCGCGTAGATCAGGGGCAGCGTGGGCTTGCCCTCGGCCAGGTCGTCGCCCAGCTGCTTGCCGAGCTCCCGCGGGTTGGCGCTGTAATCCAGCGCGTCGTCCACCAGCTGGAAGGCCAGGCCGAGTTCCCGGCCGTACTCCACCAGGGCCTCCTCGACGGCCCGGGTCTGGTCGGCCAGGATCGCGCCGATCTGCGCACCGGCCTCGAACAGCTTGGCCGTCTTCCGGTAGATGACGTCCATGTAGCGCTGTTCCGTCGTGTCCGGGTCCTTGCAGTTCATCAGCTGCAGGACCTCGCCTTCGGCGATGGTGTTCGTCGCGTCGGCCAGCACGTCCATGATCCGCATCTGGCCCACCTGCACCATCAGCTGGAAGGCGCGGGAGTAGAGGAAGTCGCCGACCAGCACGCTCGCCTCGTTGCCGAACACGCTGTTTGCGGTGTCCTGGCCGCGGCGGAGGTCGGAGGCGTCCACCACGTCGTCGTGCAGGAGGGTGGCCGTGTGGATGAACTCGATGATGGCCGCGGTGATCACGTGCCGGTCGCCGCGATAGCCGCAGGCCCTCGCGGCCAGCAAGGTGATCAGCGGCCGGAGCCGCTTGCCGCCGCCGCCCACGATGTAGTGGGCCACGCTGTTCACCAGGGCCACGTCGCTCTGCAGGCGCGCGGCGATCTCGCGGTTTATCGCGGGCCAGTCGTCGCCGAGCAGGGCGCGCACTGCTTCCAGGTCAAATCGCGGGAATTCAGGTTGGACGAGATGCATTGCGACACGAATAATGCCCGCGATGCGCTGCCCTGTACACCACGCAAAACGGCTGGCCATGCTGCGGGTTCTACGGATTGCGTCCCTGTCGATCGCGGCGGCGGCGTGCGCGTCGTCGCCCGCGCTCGCCTTCGGGCCCTCCGGGCACCGGGTCGCGGGCCACGTGGCCGCGCAGCACCTCTGCACGCAGACCCGCCAGGCGCTCGTGCCATTGCTGGCCGGGATGTCGCTGGCGGAGGCCGGCCTCTGGCCCGACACGATCCGCCGCCAGCCCGGGTGGGAACACACGCGGCCCTGGCATTTCATCAACGTGGCCGACCACGCCTCGGTGGCGCGCGCGGCCCGGAGGAACCCGGACAACGTGCTGGCGGCGCTCGCCCGCTTCGAGCAGGAACTGGGCGACGAATCCCTCCCCACCGGCCGGCGGGGCATCGCCCTGCGCTTCGTCGTGCACTTCGTCGTGGACCTCCACCAGCCGTTGCACGTGGGCCGGGCGGAGGATCGCGGCGGGAACCTCGTGCCCGTGCGGGTGGCCGGTCGCGAAACGAACCTGCACGCCCTCTGGGACGGCGAGCCCCTGCGGGTGCCCGGCGGCTCGGGTCCCCGGGAGCGGGCCCGGTCCCTGCCCGGGCCCGACCCCGGCGAGGCACGGCGCTGGCAGGCGGCGAGCCCCGTCGCCTGGGCCCGGGAGTCCCAGGCCCTCCGGGCGCAGGTGTACGGTTTCACGCGGGGCAGGGAGCCCGCGGCGCTGCCGCAGGCCTACCTCGCGGCGGCCCGCTCCACCGTCGACCGGCGGCTGGTCCAGGCCGGGGTGAGGCTCGCCGGGCGCCTCAACGCCCTGCTGGGTCCGGCCGGGCCCTGCCCGGGCAAGGTTGCCAGCGGTCGGCCAAACCTCTAGAATTCGCCGGCTTTTCGCGGGGTTGTGTTCAGCCCCCCATTTCGGGCAATGATGGCCCCGAGTCGACGTTCCAGGAACAACCGATGTACGCAGTATTCAAGACTGGTGGCAAGCAGTACCGCGCCAGCCAGGGCGAGCAGGTGAAGATCGAGAAGCTCGAGGCCGCCGCCGGCGACACCGTCGAGTTCGGCGAGGTGCTGATGGTGGGCGAGGGCGCTGCCGTGCAGGTTGGCAAGCCGCTGCTCGCCGGCGCCAGGGTCACCGGCAAGGTCGTTGCCCAGGATCGTCACGACAAGATCACCGTCATCAAGTTCAAGCGCCGCACCACTTACAAGCGCATGCACGGCCACCGCCAGGCCTTCACGCTGGTGGAAATCACCGGCATTGCCGCCGGCGCCTGAGATCAGTCCGACTATCGAGGTATTTGAGTCATGGCACACAAGAAGGCAGGCGGCAGCACACGCAACGGCCGCGATTCCGAGTCAAAGCGGCTGGGCCTCAAGAAGTTCGGCGGCGAGTCCGTGCTCGCGGGCAACATCCTGGTCCGCCAGCGTGGCACCGAATACCACCCCGGCAGGAACGTCGGCATGGGCCGCGACCACACGCTGTTCGCCAAGGCCCACGGCGTGGTGCTGTTCGAGGTCAAGGGCGAGGGCGGCCGCCGCATCGTCAACGTCGTTCCAGCCACTGCCTGAACGTCATCGTCCAGGCTGCCATTCGGTCAGCCGAGTAGAGAGACCCCGCACCTGCGGGGTTTTTCGTCTCTGGGCCGGGAACTGCTGAAGCACCCATGAAATTCGTCGACGAAGCCAGCATCCGGGTCGCCGCGGGCAATGGCGGGCCCGGCTGCGTCAGCTTCCGGCGCGAGAAGTTCATTCCCCGGGGCGGGCCGGACGGCGGCGACGGCGGCGACGGCGGCAGCGTGTGGCTCGTGGCGACGCGCGCCCTCAACACGCTGGCGGACTTCCGCGTCAGCCGGCGCTTTGCCGCGAAGAGCGGCGAGGGCGGTTCCGGCTCCGACTGCACGGGACGGGGCGGCGAGTCACTCGACGTGCCCGTGCCCTGCGGCACGCAGGTCTACGAGGCGGACACCGGCGAGCTGCTCGGGGATCTCACGACGGACGGCCAGCGCCTGCGGGTGGCCGCGGGCGGCGAGGGCGGGCGCGGCAACACCCGCTTCAAGAGCAGCGTCAATCGCGCCCCGCGCCAGTCCACGCCGGGGACGGCCGGCGAGCAGCGCACACTCCGCCTCGAGCTCAGCCTGCTGGCCGACGTGGGGCTGCTCGGCAAGCCGAACGCGGGCAAGTCCACGCTGCTCCGCGCCGTGTCGGCGGCCCGGCCCAAGGTCGCGGACTACCCGTTCACGACCCTGCACCCGGGCCTCGGCGTGGTCGCCGTCGGGCCGATGCGCAGCTTCGTCATGGCCGACATCCCCGGGCTCATCGAGGGCGCCGCGGAGGGGGCCGGCCTTGGCATCCGCTTCCTGAAGCACCTCAGCCGGACCCGGCTGCTGGTGCACCTGGTCGACCTGGCGCCCTTCGATGGCAGCGATCCGGCGGCCGATGCGGTCGCGGTCGTCGGCGAACTGGCCCGCTTCAGCCCCGAGCTGGCGGCCCGGGAGCGCTGGCTGGTGCTGAACAAGACCGACCTGGTCAGCGGCGATGAGGCAGACCGGCTGGAGCAGGCCGTGGGCGCGGCGCTGGGACTGACGCCCGGGGAGGGCTCCCGCGTCTACCGGATCAGTGCGCTGACCGGCGAAGGAACGGGGCGCCTGACCCAGGACCTGATGACGCGGCTGGAACAGCTCGCGGCAGAAGCCGATGCCGACGCTGTAGGAGCGGCTTCAGCCGCGACCGGTGTGGGCGGAGAGCGAGAGGATCGCGCCTGAAGGCGCTCCTACAAGGCGCTCCTACAGACGCTCCTACTTCTTGGTGGCGAGTTTCTTGACGGCCTTGTTGAGGCGGCTCTGGTGCCGGGCGGCCTTGTTCCGGTGGGTCAGGCCCTTGTTCACCATGCTCGCCACTTCGGCGGCGCCGGACTTGAAGGCGGCGGCAGCGACGGCGGGGTCGCCCGCCTCGATGGCCTTCACGACCTTCTTGATCGCGGTGCGCATGCGCGAGCGCAGGGCGACGTTATGCTGACGACGACGTTCGCCTTACTTGGCGCGCTTGGCTGCAGACTTGGTATTCGCCACGGGTACTTCCAGACTGGGATGAGGGCCGCGGACCCCCGCGACGGGCGCGTATTCTTTGGTTTCCCCCGCTGGAAGTCAACCAGCGGGAAGTGGCCCGGCCTGCAGGCGTCGTGGGTAGACTGGCGCTGCGCATGACCAGTTCGCCCCAGTCCCCGGTTCCCCCCAGCGTGCAGGGCCCCAGCGGCGGCAGGCTGCTCCGCTCCACCGGGACCGTGGGCGCCTGGACCCTGCTGTCCCGCATCCTGGGGCTCGTCCGGGACGTGGTCTATGCCCGGCTGTTCGGCGCCTCCTTCGTCATGGACGCCTTCTTCGTCGCCTTCAAGATCCCCAACATCTTCCGGCGCTTCTTCGCCGAGGGCTCCTTTTCCCAGGCCTTCGTCCCCGTGTTCGCGGAATACGACCAGACCCGGGACCATGCGGAGGTCCGGGAACTGGTCCGGCGGGCCGCGGGGACCCTCGGGGTCATCCTGTCCGCCCTGGCCGCCGTGGGTGCGCTCGCCGCGCCGGTGTTCATCGCGATCTTTGCGCCGGGGTTCGTCACGGAGGGCCGGTCCGCCGGTCCGGCGGGCAGCGATGCGGGGCGCTACGCCCTGGCCGTGGACATGCTGCGCTGGACGTTTCCCTACCTGCTGTTCGTGTCCCTGGCGGCGCTGGCCGGCGGCATCCTGAACACCTACCAGCGCTTCGTCGCGGCGGCGTTCTCGCCGGTCGTGCTGAACGTCGTGCTGATCATCTTTGCCGTCTGGCTGGCGCCCCTGTACGAGCGGCCCGGCATGGCGCTGGCGGCGGGCGTGTTTGCCGCCGGGGTCGTGCAGCTTTTGTTCATGCTCCCGTCCCTGGCGCGGATCCGCCTCCTGCCGCTGCCAGCCTGGGGATGGAGGCACCCCGGCGTCCGCAAGATCCTGAAGCTGATGGTGCCGGGGCTGTTCGGGTCGTCCGTCGCCCAGATCAGCATCATGCTCGACACGCTCATCGCCTCGTTCCTCGTCACGGGCAGCATCAGCTGGCTGTACTACTCCGACCGGATCATGGAGTTTCCGCTGGGCGTGTTCGGCATTGCGCTGGCCACCGTGCTGCTGCCCAACCTGTCGCGGCAGCACGCCGCGCAGGCGGCGGACGACTTCGGCAGGACCCTCGACTGGGCCCTGCGCCTCGTGATCCTGATCGTGACGCCCGCCACCCTCGGGCTGATGCTGCTGGCGGGGCCGATGCTGGTCACGCTGTTCTTCGGCGGCGAGTTCACGGCGCGTGACGTGGACCAGTCCGCCTACAGCCTGGTCGCCTACGCGGCCGGCCTGGCCGGCTTCACGCTGGTGAAGGTGCTGGCGCCCGGGTACTTCGCGCGCCAGGACACGGCCACCCCGGTGCGCGTCGGCCTCATTGCCCTCGGCTCCTCGATGCTCATCAACCTCGTGCTCGTGGTGCCCTGGGCACTCGCCGGCTGGGAAGCGCCCCACGCGGGCCTGGCGGCGTCCACGTCGCTGGGCTCCTTCATCAACTCGGCGCTCCTGTACCGGGGCCTGCGCCGCGCGGGGGTGCTCAAGCCCACGCCCGGCTGGGGGCGGTTCCTCCTGCGGGTTGCCGTCGCGGCCGGCGTGATGGCCGTGCTGCTCCTGTCCTTCTCGCCGCCGACCGACGTCTGGCTGACCGCCGGTTTCTGGGCCCGCTGCCTGTGGCTGACCGCCGCCGTCTGCGGCGGCGCTGCGGCCTACGTGGCGACGCTGCTGGCCGTCGGCATCCGGCCCCGCGACCTGCGGATGCAGAACTTCCGGGCGGGCGACCCCGTATAATCCCGCCTTTTGGCGTCCCCGGTCCCATGCATGTTTTCCGCCGGCCCCGGCCGGGAGTTCAAGCCGTACCGTCCGGGTGCGTGGCGACCATCGGCGTGTTCGATGGCGTCCACCTGGGGCATCAGCGGATCCTCGACCGGGTGCAACAGGCGGCGGCCAGGCTCGGGGTCCCGTCCCTGGTCTTCAGCTTCGAGCCGACGCCCCAGGAAGTCATGAGCCCGCGGAACGCGCCAGCGCGGCTCATGCGCCTGCGGGAGAAGGTCCCGGTGCTGCGGGCAGCCGGCGTCGGACACCTGTTTTGCCCGCCGTTCGAGCGGGCGCTCCAGGAACTGGAGCCCGGGGAGTTCATCGAGCGGCTGCTGGTGGGCACGCTCGGGGTGAAGCACCTGGTGGTGGGCGACGATTTCCGCTTCGCGCGCGGCAGGGCAGGCACCTTCGACCACCTGGCCGCGGGCGGCCGGCAGCACGGTTTCGGTGTCGAGCAGGTCGGCAGCGTCACGACCGGGACCCTGCGGGTGTCGAGCACGGCGATACGCCAGGCGCTGGCTGCCGGGGACCTGGCCACGGCCGCGCGCCTGCTGGGCCGGCCCTACCGGATGGCCGGCCGGGTCAGCCGCGGCCGGCAGCTGGGCCGGACGCTCGGCTTTCCAACGGCGAACGTGCGCCTGCACCGCCGGGTGAGTCCCGTCCGCGGCATCTTCGCCGTGCGCGTGCACGGCGTGGCCAACCAGGCGCTGGATGCGGTCGCCAGCGTGGGCACCCGGCCGACGGTCGCCGGCGTCGAACCGCTGCTGGAGGTGCACGTCTTCGACTTCGCCGGCGACCTGTACGGGCGCCAGATCGCCGTGGACTTCGTGGCCCGCCTGCGCGACGAGGTCCGCTTCGACGATCTCGAGGCGCTCCGGCGGCAGATGGAACTGGATGCTGCCGGGGCGCGGACTGCGCTGGCAACGAGCTGAACCGCGGCCTCCGCGGCTGGAAGAGGGACGATACAAGGTGACGGACTACAAGAACACGGTGAACCTCCCGCGCACGGATTTCCCGATGAAGGGCGACCTCGCGAAGCGCGAGCCGCAGATGCTGGCCGAGTGGAACGAGCGGGACCTCTACGGCCAGATCCGCAGGGCAGCCGCCGGCCGGCCCCGGTTCCTGCTGGTCGATGGCCCGCCGTACGCCAATGGCGACATCCACATCGGGCACGCGGTCAACAAGGTCCTGAAGGACATCATCGTCAGGTCGAAGACCCTGGCGGGCTTCGATGCGCCCTACATCCCCGGCTGGGACTGCCACGGCCTGCCCATCGAGCACCAGGTCGAGAAGAAGCTGGGCAAGGTCGGCGAGAAGCTGTCGGCCGCCGAGTTCCGCAAGGCGTGCCGCGAGTATGCCCTGCAGCAGGTCGACAGCCAGCGCCGCGATTTCCGCCGCCTCGGCGTGCTGGGGGACTGGGATCGTCCCTACCTCACGCTGGATCCCCGCTTCGAGGCGGAGCAGATTCGCGGTTTCGCCCGGATCATCGAGAACGGCCACCTGCTCCGGGGCTACAAGCCGGTGCACTGGTGCCTCGATTGCCGTTCGGCCCTCGCCGAGGCGGAAGTCGAGTACATCGACAAGGCCTCGACGGCCCTGGACGCCCGCTTCGAAGTGGTGGACCCGGACGCGCTGCACCAGCGCCTCGGTTTGCGGCTTGGCGGGCCGGTCTCGATCCCGATCTGGACCACCACGCCCTGGACGCTGCCGGCCAACCAGGCCGTCGCCCTGGGCGCCGGCTTGCCCTACGTGCTGGTCGAGGCGCAACTGACTTCAGGCACCGTCCTGCTGGTGCTGGCCGAGGGCCTCGCCGAGGCCGCGCTGCGCCGCTATGGCGCCGCGCATTCCGTGACCCTGGCCCGTTTCGACGGGGCGTTGCTCGAGGGGCTGGTGCTGCGCCACCCGTTCTACGCGCGGGAAGTGCCCGTCATCCTGGCCGACTACGTCACGCTCGATGCCGGCACGGGCGCCGTGCACACGGCGCCGGCCCACGGCCAGGACGATTACCAGTCAGGCCTCCGCTACAAGCTCCCGGTCGACAATCCGGTGGACGGCCGCGGGGTGTACGTGGCGGGAACGCCGCTGCTCGCGGGCGTGCACATCAACGAGGGCAACGGCCGCGTCGTGGAACTGCTGCGGGAAAACGGCCGGCTGCTGCACACGGAGAAGTTCCAGCACAGCTACCCGCACTGCTGGCGGCACAAGACGCCGCTGATCTTCCGCGCCACGCCCCAGTGGTTCATCAGCCTCGACCAGAACAACCTGCGCGAGGCGAGCCTCGCGGCCGTCGCGGGCGTGCAGTGGATCCCGGCGTGGGGCCAGGAGCGCATCGAGGGCATGGTCGCCGGCCGCCCGGACTGGTGCATCTCGCGCCAGCGCACCTGGGGCGTTCCCATACCGTTGTTCATCCAGCGCGACACCGCGGAGCTGCACCCGGACACCCCGGCGCTCCTCGAGGCGGTGGCGCTGCGCATGGAGCAGGAGGGCATCGACGGCTGGTTCGAGCTAGACCCCGCCGGCCTGCTCGGCGCCGCGGCGGCGGACTACGAGAAGGTCACCGACACGATGGACGTCTGGATGGATTCGGGCATGGTCCACCACTGCCTCGCGCGCAGCCGTCCGGAAGTCGGTTTCCCGGCCGATCTCTACCTGGAGGGCTCGGACCAGCACCGGGGCTGGTTCCAGAGCTCGCTGCTGACCGCGGTGGCGACCGACGGCGCCGCCCCTTACCGTGCCGTGCTGACCCACGGGTTCACCGTGGACGACAAGGGCCGCAAGATGTCCAAGTCGCTGGGCAACGTCGTGGCGCCCCAGTCGGTGATGAACTCGCTGGGCGCCGACATCCTGCGCCTGTGGGTGGCGTCCAGCGACTACAGCGGCGAGATGAACGTCTCCCAGGAAATCCTCAAGCGCATGGCGGACTCCTACCGCCGGATGCGCAACACGGCGCGCTTCCTGCTGGGCAACCTGGACGGCTTCGATCCCGCCCGGGACGCGCTCCCGGCCGGATCGCTCGTCGCCGTGGACCGCTGGGCCCTGGCCCGGACGGCGGAGCTGCAACGGGAGATCGTCGCGGCGTACGCGGCCTACGAGTTCCACCGGGTCTACCAGCAGCTGCACAACTTCTGCATCGTCGACCTGGGCGCCTTCTACCTGGACGTCATCAAGGACAGGCTCTACACGACGCCCCGCGACGGCCTGCCACGCCGGTCCGCGCAGACGGCCATGTGGCACATCGCCGAGGCCATGGTGCGCTGGCTCGCCCCGGTGCTCTGCTTCACGGCCGAGGAGATCTGGCGCTTCCTGCCCGGCGAGCGTGCCGGATCGGTACAGCTCTCCACGTGGCACGAGCTGCCGGCGGTGCCGGAGACGGACATCGACTGGGCGGGCCTGCTCGGCGTGCGGGAGCTGGCCGCCCGGGCCCTGGAGGCGTGCCGCGAGGCGGGGGCCATCGGCTCCGGCCTGGACGCCCGCCTGACCATCCACGCCGACGGCGCGCTGCGCGCCCAGCTGGAGGCCTTCGGCGAGGAGCTGCGCTTCCTGTTCATCACCTCCGCGGTGGTCGTGCGGGAGGGCGCCAGCCATCCGGCCGGCGCGCTGGCGGGCGAGGGGTGCTGGGTCCATGCGGAGCCGGTGACCGACGGGAAGTGCGTGCGGTGCTGGCAGCATCGCCCGGACACGGGAACGTCACCGGCACACCCGGAACTCTGCGGGCGGTGCATCACCAACCTGGACGGGGGCGGGGAAAGCCGGCGATTCGTATGAGGAACGGGCCAAGCCTGAAGTGGCTGCTGCTGGCGGTTGCCGTGGTCGTCGTGGACCAGTACACCAAGCGGCTGGTCACCGCGAAGTTCGAGCTCTTCGACCGGGTGGCCGTCATGCCGTCGTTCGACCTGATCCGGCTGCACAACACGGGCGCGGCCTTCAGCTTCCTGGCGAATGCATCGGGCTGGCAGAACTGGTTCTTCACCGGGGTCGCCCTGCTCGTCAGCGCGGTGATCCTCTGGTGGTTCTTCAGGCAGCCGCCGGACCGGGTCGTGGTGCCGCTGGGACTGGTCCTGGTGCTCGGCGGCGCGATCGGCAACCTCATCGACCGCATGCAGCACGGCTACGTGGTGGACTTCTTCCTCTTCTACTACGACCGGTGGTCGTTTCCCGCCTTCAACGTGGCCGACTCGGCCATCACGCTCGGGGTGATGCTGCTGCTGTTCGACGGCTTCTTCCTGGAGAGCCGGCGCGCGCAGGCGGCGGGCGAAGGCGTCAGCGCCAGCAACGGTCAGTGATCCCGGCGCCCTCGGCGCCACCGGCGTCGCGGGCGCCGCGCATGCCGCTCTGGTCGATGGTGAAGGCCTGGCAGTCGTCGTCGTCGCGCTGGGGGCCGGTGCCGGAGGCGGTGGCGGTGAGCGTGTAGCCGGCCACCGCGCCGCCGGCCGCGGCCTCCACGGCCAGGTCGTAGAACCCCTGTGCCGTCCCCTGGATGCCGAGCCCTCCCGGTGGCGGGTCGGCGAGCTCGTCCGCCGTGGTCGCGTACCGGCTGTTCTGCAGGTAGAACCGCTCCTCTGCCGCCGACGCGCGGAGCAGGGCGCTGGTGGCATCCACCCGGTTGGCGCGCTGGACGTACTGGCGGTAGCCGGCGACGCTGGCCACCGCCAGGATGCCCATGATCAGCACC
>CAZTGY010000027.1:10682-15330 GCA_964613445.1 uncultured Chromatiaceae bacterium
TCATGAGCTCGATCAGGGTGAAGCCGCCCGGGCCGGCAGGCCGTCCGCTAATTGGCCTGCCCCTCGCGCTGGAACCAGTAGGTGCGCTTCACGGTGCCGAGGCGCAGCCCCAGGCGCTCCAGCTCCCCGGGCGTCAGGCACTCGGTGCCGGCGCACACGGCGGGGCCGGACTCCGTCCGGTAGAGGCTCACGTCCGTCACGGGGATGCCCGTGCTGAGCGTCCTGAACCGGTCGGCTACGGTCAGGGGCTCGCCAAGCGGGCTGTCGAAGTTCGTGCGCGGGCGGCCGTCGATGGCGCTGACGGCGTAAAGGCGGTTGATGCCAACGCCGCCGGTGCACTCGCTGACGGTCGCGCCCGGGGTGAAGGACGTGAAGAACGTGGTGTTGCCGAAGGTTACGGATTCACCCAGCACCTTTTCCCCGGGCCCCTGGACGAGCCGGAGTCGCCAGCCGGCCGTGGTAAAGGGCAGTTCCGGCTCCGGGTCGTCGGTGACGTCGGCCAGCTGGTTGACGGTCACGGGCGAGGGCACGGCGCCTGCCGGCGCGCCGAAGACATCGAAGTCCCGCACCGAGAAGAACTCCTCGTCGATCTCCGTGTCGAGGGGGTGACCGCGGTAGCCCGACCCGATGTTGATGAGGACCACCAGCTTCTTGTCCAGGATCGTCGGCACGACGTCGGGCGCTTCATAGAAGCGGCGCAGGCTCGCCGGCCCCGGCGTGCCCACCGCGGCTCCGCCCAGGGAGGCCAGGACCCGCCCGCTGACCAGCCGGTCGCGATCCGCGCCATTGGCGATGTCGAACCGCCACAGCTGGCCGCCCATGTCGCCCACGTAGAAGCGCTCGGCGAGTCCGTCGCCATTCAGGTCCAGCGGCTTGACGGGCGCCGGGATCGAGTAGCTCATCGACCCGG
Source organism: uncultured Chromatiaceae bacterium (assembly GCA_964613445.1). Taxonomy (GTDB): domain Bacteria; phylum Pseudomonadota; class Gammaproteobacteria; order Steroidobacterales; genus SHZI01. The sequence goes on from CAZTGY010000027.1 coordinate 11,593, forward strand.
ACGAATTGTTGCCCTCCGCCAGGTCCAGGTCGTGGGCCGACGAGTCGCCCGCGCTCCACAGGAGGGCGCCGTCCTCGACCCGCACCATGAAGATGGCGTTGCCGCTGGCGTCCGGCCGGAAGGCCCGGTTGTCCTGGCCCGGGTCATACCCGCCGCCGAAGACCGCCACGTCGACCGTTTCGTCGCCGATGCGTACCCGGGCCGCCACGGGCGGCGACCACGTCTGGCCCAGGTCGCCAAAGGCCGGATCGGCGCCGTCTTCCTCGCGCAGCAGGTCAGTGTCCCAGAGCAGTTCGGGTGGGCCCGTCCGGGAACTGACGTCCAGGGCATAGACGGCATCCCCGCCCCGGCCCATGCCGAACAGGAGGATGGCCCGCTCGCGCCCCGCGATGCCCGGCTGGCCGTCATCATTGAGGATGACGAGGTTGATCTCCCCGTCCAGTCCGTAGGTCTTCTGCGCTGCCGCCTCGTCCCTGTACAGCGTGTACAGGCCATTCAGCAGGCGATTCGGGATGAATGCCCAGCGTTCCACGCCGGTTTCCGCGTCGAAGGCATGCAGGTAGCCGTCGTTGGTCGCCAGGAACACGGAAGCCAGGGGCTCGGCCGCCGTGCCTCCGTAGGTCACGGTCAGGGGCTGGACGTGGAGGGCATCGCCCATGTCCTTCCGGCCTTCCGGGGCGTCGGCGTCCCGGCCGAGCGCCCAGTTGATCACGTCGTCCCGTTCATCCACCGGCACGGTCGTGAGCTGGGCGAGCAGGTCGTCGTCGCCGGGATCGAGCGGCACCAGGTCCGTCCCGCCCAGGTTCGTGAGCACCGTCCGGGCGGACGGGATGGGCAGCTTGCTGGCCGCGCCACCCGCGGTGACCTGATCGCCATCCGGCGCGCGGGACCAGAAACTGTACGCATCCCGGGCAAACAGGCCGGTGGTGGGGTCGATGACGGGCCTGCCGTCCTGGCCCACGAGCACGCCGTCCTCCAGGCGGTACTTCTTCAGGTTGCCGCGCCAGCGCGCCGTTTCCGTCGGCTGGAAGACGGAGATGAAGACGTCGCTGAGGTTCTGCGTGCGGTTGAAGGAGTTCACCGGCACCGCGGGAGCCGCGAAGGTCCCGGTGTTGTCGAAGATGGACAGGACGATGCCGTTCAGCGCCGTCGCCAGCGTGGCGGTGTCGTCGGCCAGGTGGTACTCGCCGCCGCCCCGGGCCGCGGTGCTCACGAGCAGGGGGAAGTTCACCTCGAAGCCGATGGTGTGGGTCACCACGTTCTGCACGCCGGCCAGGCTGCCGTCCAGGTCCCTGCCCAGCAGGTAAGCGGCCACGTCGTCGAGGCACCGGCCTTCGCCGGTGCCGTCGCAGGCCGGGCCCACGAGCGTGCCGAAGCCGGGGAGGGCGGCGATCTTGGCGTTGGCGCTGTTGTCGTTGTTGGGCTCGCCGTCGGTGAGCAGGATGATGAAATTCTTGCCGCAGGCTTCGGTGACCGGCGAGCGATACAGGGGCGAAGTGATCGAGTCGCCCACGCGGGACCCGGCCACGCTCAGTATGGTGCCGCGGTTGCCGTAGTCCACGTTGGCGCCGCTGAACTGGAGCGCTGCCTCGTACATGGTCTCGGACAGCGGGGTGTTGCCCCCGGTGGTGAGGCCCTGCACGATCTCGATCACGGAGTCCCTGGCGGTCTCGATGTTGGCGATCGGGGCGACGACCGAGCCGCCTTCGTTGCCGTTGAAGCGCATCACGCCCACGTTCACGTCCCGGAGCCCGGCCATCAGCGCGTTGACCGCCTCCTTCACGATGTCGATGCGGGACTTCTCGACGGTCGGCGGATTGCTGCGCCAGTTGAGCCAGTTGCCGTCGTAGACGGTGTACTGGGTGGTCCAGGCCGGCTCACTGGTGGCCGTGGCCGACCAGGGGCCGGCAGCGCCATTCGCGGCGTACGTGCCGCCCGCGGGCCCGTTGCCATCGATGCCCCGGTCGTTCTCGCACTCGAGGTCGCCGGCCGGCCGGCTGGCATCCAGGCCGTCCCAGAGCTCCCGGGTGGCATCCCAGGCCAGCAGGAAGTCGGCGTAGTAGCCCACGGTCGACAGCGCCTGGCGGGAGGCCGCGCAGCGATTGACGGCCTTCGGCAGGACATTGGGGTTGTCGCAGGCCGGCGTGGCGCCGTTGGTGGAGACGTACAGCGCATCACTGTCGTAGCAGCCGGCAAAGGTCGTGTTGGTGTCGAAGGGCGCCTGGGTGGCCACCAGGGTCTGCATGCTCCCGGACGTGTCGATGACGAAGAGGATGTTGGCGCGGGTGGCGCTGGCATCCGGGTCGCTGAGGAAGAGCTCGGAATCGTCCGCGTGGACGCCCGGGGCCAGCAGGACCAGCGCGAGCGCGAGGCGGGCGATCCGGCGTGGCGCGTTCAGGGTGCTCATCGGCGGGTCACCGGGGCCGGCACGTCGAGGACGATGCGCTTCACGCGCCGGCTCTGCGGCTCGTAGTAGACGTAAACCAGGGTGGCGGGGTTCATGGCGGCGGCGCGAAACGCGGCCAGCACGGCGGACTGGCCGGCGGGTTGCCGCGTGCCGGGCCGGTCGAACCAGGCCGTGGCGGCGGTGACCTTGAGGACCACGGGGCGACAGTCCCCGCAGGGCCGCACGGTCAGCGCGCCCTCGGGCCTGCCCGGCAGCTGCACCTGGCTGCGGCTGAGCTCGTAGGCCTGCTCGATGGTGCGCAGGGTGGCGCCGGCGGGCAGGGCGGCACCGAACAGCACGGCGGCAAGCGCTGCCGCGACGACCGTGAAACGGGACCCGGTGTGGTCGTTCATCGCCCGGATGCCCCCGTCAGCGCATAACCCTGGACCAGGCTGGCCCGGGCGTCCCGCGCGCTGGTTGAGCCGGTGGAGGTCACTTCGTAGTTATAGGTGGGAAAGCGCGGAAAGCTGTTGCCGAGGCTGACGGACTCGCCCCGGTAGCAGACTTCGGTGACGTAGCGCCCGCCGAGTTCCGCGATGTCCACCGCCGGATCGGCGGTCGCGGCGGGGCAGTCGCCGGCGCCCACCGGTTCGCTGCCGCGAAGCACCGCGTCGATGCCGCTCTGGGCCAGCCGGAAGGCGTTCTCCCGGAACTGGGCATTGCCCGCCATCAGCAGCTCCAGGCTGGCGGTGCGCAGCGTGGACACCGCGAGCACGGTCAGGACCATGAGCAGGATGAGGCTGACGATCAGCGCCGCGCCGGTCTGGTGCCTGCCGGATCGCTCTGGCGAGACTGCTGCCCTTGGGATTGCGGCCATCTAGGCGCCCTCGTTGTTCAGGAAGATCGTCTTGGAGATCTGCAGGCGGCGGTAGCTGGACGGATAGTCGGCAGAGCCTGCCACCAGGTCGCCCAGGTCCGCGTCCGGCGTGACGTAGCTGCGCTGGTCGGTCCAGGCCTGGTCGTCGGCGGGGGTCGCGACCAGCAGCCAGATCCGCACGGCGATGACCTGGCCGTCCGGGTCGAAGCCGGCGGCGCCCACCGTGACGAGCGGGTGATCGCCGTCCACGTAGCGATCCACGTCCCCGTCCCGGTCGGTGTCCACGCCCAGCTGCACCTGCAGGTTCTCGACGCCGGGGATCACCTCCTGGTCGTCGAACTCGCCGTTCGGCCCGAGGGTCAGCCGCCGCAGCGAGGGCAGCGACGGGTCGAAGCTGGACTCGTTGCTGACGTAGTAGGCATTGACGGTCAGGTTATTGGTGCTGGCATCCGCGCCCAGGGGCTCGATGCCGTTG
>CAZTGY010000028.1:0-15040 GCA_964613445.1 uncultured Chromatiaceae bacterium
TCGGTGATAGCCAAAGACCTTTCGATGGCTACCGGCATGGTGTGCCAGGGAGTCGATGTCGTTGAAGAGGGAGTCAAGAAAGTATCCGCCGAGGCCCTGATCAAGTCTCGCGTAGAACATCTTTCCTCTGGTGAGGTCTTTCAGCGCGGAGGGCAGTATCCGCAGTTTCATTCACTGCGCTTGCGCAACTCTTGCTTCGCTGCCTCCCAGTCGATGGGCTGTTCGCGACCCGCTTCATAGTTCTGCCGGGTCTCCTCCAGAGCATCAGCGTGCCAGTTGGGAGACTCCAGCCGATCCTCGTCCCGGCTCAGGGATTCCCACAACTCCTCCATGGCCTGGAGTTTCTCGGCCCAGGACATCTGCTTGATGGTGAGCATCGGCATGAGGAAAGGGTACGCGCTGGCCTCTGAACGGGCAAGGAATCAGGCCCCGGGAAGCCCGTCAAATCGCGCCGGATCTCGACCACCACTACAAGTGCCCCTTCACCCGGGGCATTGGCCGTACCAGCGCCTGCGATGGCACCGGTGACCTGACCACCGGACTTCACGAAACGGCAGGCTCCAGGAGCCATGGAATCCCTCGCCAAGACCGGCCCTCCCGGTCATCGGATTATGTCGGTCCGGCGCAGTAGACCGCAGGGGCATGTGCCAGAATTCACCCTTCCGGGAATCCGGTTTTCCAGGGGTGTGTGCCATGTCGGAACCAGGCAGATCACTCACGACAAGTCTCGCCTTTCGGACTGTGAGAGCCTCGCTGCTCACAGCCGTCCTGGCGGCCAGCACGTTGGCAAGCGCAACTCCCGTCGTCTGGACTCTGGACAACGTCACGCTGACCGACGGCCAGGGCCTGACCGGCGCGTTCACCTACGATACCGCGAGCGGCCAGTTCTCGGCGATTGCCGTAGCGAATTCCGGTGCGGCGGCTCTGCCGCCGGCACTTTGGGATACCGAGTTCATGTTCTCACCGCCCGTGCCCGGCCGCTCACCGGTTGCGGTATTCCTGATGAGTGGACCGGCCAGCCAGACCAACACGGTGCTCAGCCTGCTCTGGAATCAATACGGGCAGCAGCAGGGCCTCACCGATGCCGGAGGCGTGGTGGAATTGCGAACGGCGGGTCCGCCCGGGAGTCCCAATTCGAGTGTATTCCTGACCTGCGGCACGCTTCTCGACCGGACCGTGGAGTTCCCAGTCTTCGTCGCACTACCTTCGTGTGAAAATGCCGACGCCCTCCAAGGCGATGGAGCACCGTACGTTACTGGTGGCACGCTCTCGGCAGTCCCGGTGCCAGCCGCGGCCTGGCTGTTTGTGACTTCGATCGCGGCGCTTGGAAGCTGTCGCCGGCTCCGCGGTACAGCTCGCTGACCGCGAATCCGCCCTCACCCCGATCCAGGCGAACAGCTCCGGCACCGTCACCGCAGCAGCCCGCCAATGTGCCGCTCGCTCTCCACGCCGAAGAACGACTGGGGGCGCGACGGCATCATCCCCTCCTTCAGCTCCCGCACGCCGATCTCGGCGCTGGCCCGCCTGAACGCCTCGCGCAGCGACGGCGCGCCGGGCAGCGCATCGCGGAAGAACGCCTCGCCGAAGTAGGTCAGGTTCCGGTCGTCGGCACAGCCGAAGGACGTCCGGTCGGGGGCGGCGGCGGCGAGGATGATCGAATAGTCGTCCATCAGCGCATCGATGAAGCCGCCCGAGTAGCACGCCGAGATCACCACGACTTTCCACCGGATCCCGGCGTCCCGGAGCGCGCTGGCCAGTTCCGCCGCACCGAGCTGCCTCAGGGGCAGCGTCCCGTTCTCCACGACCAGCTCCGCCGCCTCGGACCCGTGGGACGACAGCACCAGGAACAGAACGTCCGTGGCCAGGTCCATCCGCTTGCCGACCTCCCGCAGCGCATGGCGCAGGCCGGACGTGGTCGCGAGCGGCAACTCCGTGAGGTTCCGCGCGTCGTTCACGAGGCGCACGCTCCGGTCCAGGGAGCCGTACTTCGCGCCGATCACGTCCCTGGCCAGCTGCACCTCCTCGGCAAACACCTTCTGCCCGCCGTACCCCGCGAAGCCGACGAAGAAGGCGTTCGGCCGGCCCGGCTCCCGGGGCGCGATCCGGTCGACGGCCGCGTCGATCCGCGCCGGCTGCTCGAAGAGCAGCCGCTCGCCGTCCAGCCGGGCGGCCTGCGGGTCGCCCGCACCGTCGGCCTCCTCCGGGTACCAGGCTGAGGGCCGCACATACAGGTAGTCGCTCGCCCAGCCGAAGCCCACGGCGGTCATGACGCTGAGCCAGACCGCGAGCAGCTGGCGCCGGCCCGTCACGCGCCGGAGCCCCCACCCGAGCACGCCGGCGCCGAGCACCAGCACCGCCAGCCACACCGTCCGGGCGACGTCGTCCGATGCCGCCACCGACCCGCCCCACAGCAGCAGCACCGTCGGCGGCGCGCACGCGGCAAGCAGGAAGAGGCTCTGGCGGTACGGCACGCGGGGCAGCGCCGACCGGGAGGCCACCCAGGCGATGAGCAGCAGGCCCAGCACGTACCAGGCCACGCCGCTCGCACCAAAGAGGAACAGTTCGGGATTCGCGCCGGCCTGCTGGTAGTCGCCGAGCGCCCAGAGCGCCAGGCTGATCGCAAGCAGCAGGATGATCGGCCCGTCGCCGTGCACGACCGGCTTGCCGCTGTCAGTCATGGTTCGTGCCGTCCGCCGTCACCCGGATGCGCCGCTTGCCCACCACGAGATCCTTCCAGGGGGTATCGGCCGCGACGACGCGCCCCGCGGCCAGGTCGTCCAGCATCCGGGGCCACTCGTCGGGGCCGGCAGACAGTTCCACGTCGGCGACGCCGGCCCACGCCCCGCCGACCCGCGCATACACGCGGCCGGCTTCGGGTGACAGCAGCAGGAACTCCTCGGTGCCGTCGCCGTTCAGGTCCAGGTAGACGCCGACGGCGACGCCGAAGTCTCCGGCGCCCGGTTCCCCGCTGCCGAACCGCCGGCGGCCTTCCTTGCCAGACTGCCCGGCCTCGATGGCCGCGCGCAGGTCCGGCACAAGCACCCGTCCTGCCGGGTGGATCGGCAGGCTGTCCAGCGCCGCCAGGGCCGCGCTGACCCGCAGGTCCGGCAGGTCCTCCGCCGCCAGGGCCGCGGCCGCCTCCGCCCGGAGGCGGGTTGCGTCCGGATGACCCTCCAGCGCCGCCAGCTCCCGCAGGCGCGCCTGCCCGTAACCGCCACCCTGGAAGCGCAGCCAGCGGATCGGCGGGTCACCCCACGGCGGCGGACCGGCGTCCGGGGCGCGGGCCGCCAGCGCCCGGTGAAACTGGCTGCCGGCGGCGAGCCGGGCCGGCGACAGCACCGGTGTCAGCGACAGCGCGAGCACGGTCATCAGCGCGAGGGAGCCGACGACGTTCACCCGCGCCATGCCCCGCATCCAGGCCCCGCCGCGGAACGCCGCCCCGCTGTAGCCCACGGACTGCAGCAGCGCCACGCCCGCCACCACGAAGGCCCAGTAGCGCTCGACGGTGAGGCCGTACTGCCTGGTGCGGAGGACCAGCGCGTAGAGCGCCGTCAGCGACACCAGCACCGCGAGCGGCACGGCAACGCGGATGGCGCGGCCGAGCCACGGAGGAAAGGGTGCGGGATCCGCGCCGTCCCGATAGGCGGCGTTCAGCAGCAGCACGATCACCGCGACCAGCCACAGCAGCAGCTGGGCCCCGATGGCCCAGTCGCCGGTGGCCAGCAGGCCCGGCAGCTTCACCACCAGCGCCAGGCTGAAGATCGCCAGGATGAAGTGGCCCGGCACGCCCAGCCACTTCAGCACGCTCAGGACCTGGTCGAGGACCGTCGCCGTCAGCCGCTCCAGCGAGCCGATCAGGTGCAGGGCGATGCCGAAGGTCAGCGCCGTCACCGGGTAGATGAAGATCAGTTCGCGGAACAGTTCCCTGAAGAAGGTGATGCCCAGCAGCCCGAACAGCTCACCCCACAGGACGAGCAGCAGCCAGGAGAGCCCGGTGAAGGCCGCCGCCTCGCCGAGCACCAGCAGGTTCCGGCAGGCACTGGCGAACAGTAGTGGGTAGCCGAAGCGCCAGCTACCCGATGCAACGCGCCCCTGGACGAAGGGCAGGGCCTGCAGCCACAACAGGGCGAGGATGAAGAGCAGCGGCTCAAGGTCCCGGGTCACCGGCGGGCCCGGCAGGTTGCCGTGGACGAAGCCACCCTGGTGCAGGCCGAAGCCGAAGAAGGTGACGGCAATGACCGTCAGCGCAACCCGGACGACGGGCGATGCCACGTCCCGGGCCAGCATCTGGAGCGTGAGTGGCACGTAGACCGCCACCGCGTACAGGGCGAGGAGCAGCGCAGCGTTCGTCGCCGGCCAGTGGCCCCCGTCGAGCGCGCGGTGCAGGCCGTACAGCGCCCAGCCCTGCAGGACCGCGCCGGCCAGGATGACTGGCAGGCCCTGTCGTGCCGCGGCCGGATCGGCAGTGTCGTGCGCCATGGCCGCAGTCTAATCCAGGCGGACAGCGGCGGCGGCCGGCGCTGCCTGGCCCGCATGACCGTGCTCCTAGGCCCGGCTCCCGGGCCCGGCCTCCAGGATCTTCCTGGCGAACTCGAGGTCCTTCCTGACCAGCTCCGCGTCGGCGGCGAAGCGCGCATCGTCCATGCCGGGCTGGCGGAAGAGCGTCAGCGTCAGCTCGCAGCCCTTGCCATTGGGGACCACCCGCAGCGGCACGTAGATCTCGCCACCGGCCTCCGGGTACACCCAGTGGTCCAGCACGCCGAACTCGTTGCGCGGCGAGAAGCGGATCTTCAGCGACCCCACGGGCGACTGCGCCACCCACTCGCCGTTCGCCTCCTCGAGGGAGGTCGCGAGGCCCGCGGCCCACAGCGGGAAGTTCTCGGGGATCGCCAGCCAGGCGTAGGCCAGCCGCAGCGGGCAGTCGACGCTGATGCTGAGGTGGCGGGTTTCGGTGGTCATGGCGCTCGGCTCCGGCTAGCGGACCCGCGCGTAGATCAGGACGTCCCGCGGCTCCGGTGAGATGTTCGGGTGGACGCCGTAGCGCGCGAGCCGGCCTTCCTGCCGGAAGCCCGCCTTCTCCAGCACCCGGGCGGACGGCACGTTTTCGGTGTCGCAAATTGCCTGCACCCGGAAGATGCCCGGCAGCGCGAGGCTCGCGGCCGTGATGGCCCCGACCGCCTCCGGCATCAGGCCCGCGCCCCAGCGGGACCTCGCGAGCACGTAGCCCAGGGAGACAGTGCTGCCCGCGAGGCGTGCCTCGAGCGTGCCGATCGGCAGGTCGGCATCCGGGTCCGTGATCACCCACACCAGCGGCGTGCCGGCCTGCCAGCCGGCCAGGCACGCCCGGATGAAGTCCCCGGTCTCCGTCGCCGACACGTGGGGCGGCCAGGCCATGAAGCGCCCCACCACCGGATCCTGGCACCAGCCGGCGAACATCGCCTCCGCGTCCGCCGGCTTCGGCGGCCGCAGGCGAAGCCGCGGGGTCGTCAGCTGCTCGGGCAGGGCGTCCACCGCTCAAGTCTATAACGTGTTGATTTGGCTTTGTGCCGCACCGCCCGGCCCCCCCGGCCTGCGGCATCCGGCCGCAGGCCGGGGCGGAACTGCCGCCCGCCGTCCCGCCCGGCATAGAATCGCGGTTTTCCGCCCGCCTGGAGACGTTCATGGCCTTCCGTTCCGCCGTGCTTGCCACCCTGCTGATCCTCGGGCCGGCCGCCCAGGCCCAAGCCGCTGCCCAGGCCACGGCCTCGCCTGCGGCGCCCGCGACCGCCACGGAATGGCCCGCCTACCAGCTCACGTCCACCATCGATCCCGCCAGCCACCGGCTCAGCACCGCCGCGGAGATCACGCTGCCGGCGGCCATGGCCGGCAAGACGGTGGAGTTCGTGCTCGGCGCCAACTTCCAGGTGACCGGCTCGACGCCGAAGGTGGAAAAGCTCCCCGCCGACGCCAGCGCCAAGGCCTTCGCCGGCATCAACGGCACCAGCGAGGAACTCGCCAACAAGCGCGGCGTGGCTGGCTACCGGGTCAAGCTCCCGGCGGGCAGCCGCAGCTTCCGCATCGAGTATTCCGGCCTCGTCGACATCCCGCCCACGGCCAGCCCGGAAGAGTACGCCCGCAGCTTCGCCGAGACGCCGGGCATCATCTCCCCCGAGGGCATCTACCTGGCCGGCAGCACGCTCTGGTATCCCCAGCTTGCGGGCGACCAGGCTGGCCAGCTCGTCACCTACTCGTTCACCGTCAACACGCCGGAGGGCTGGCACATCATCGCGCCCGGCAACGGCGTCTCCACGGGCAAGGACGGCATGGCCCGGTGGGAAACCCCCAGCGCGGTGGACGAGATCTCCGTCGCCGGCGGGCCGCTCACGCCCTACACCGCCAGCGCCGGCCTGGCCGAGGCCCAGGTGTACCTGCGGAAGCCCGACCCGGCCCTCGCCAGCAAGTACCTGGACGCGACCAGCCGCTACCTGCGCATGTACAACGAGCTGGTCGGCGCCTACCCGTACAAGAAGTTCGCGCTCGTGGAGAACTTCTGGGAAACCGGCTACGGCATGCCGTCCTACACGCTGCTCGGGCCACAGATCATCCGCTTCCCCTTCATCCTCACCTCCTCCTACCCCCACGAGATCCTCCACAACTGGTGGGGCAACTCGGTCTACGTGGACTACCTCACCGGCAACTGGTGCGAGGGCCTCACGGCCTACCTCGCCGATCACCTGATGAAGGAAATCGAAGGCCAGGGCGCTGAATACCGTCGCGATGTCCTGAAGAAGTACCGGGACTTCGCCAGCACCAGCGGCGACTTCCCGCTGAAGGAATTCCGTTCCCGGCACAGCGCCGCGACGGAGGCGGTCGGCTACGGCAAGGTGCTGATGGGCTTCCACGAGCTCCGCCAGCTGGTGGGCGACGACCTCTTCCGCCAGTCGCTGCGCACCTTCTACAAGGACTACCGGGGCACTCGCGCGAGCTTCGGTGACGTGCGCGCCGCCTTCGAGAAGACCACCGGCCGCGACCTGGCCCGCTTCTTCGACGACTGGGTCAACCGCACCGGCGCCGCCGACCTGGCCGTCGGCGACGTGAAGGTCACGGGTAGCGACGGCAAGTACACCGTCACCGGCGTGATCACCCAGCGCCAGTCCGGCCCCTACGACATCGAGATCCCGGTGGCCGTCAGCACCGCCGCCGGCCCGGTGATCGCCAAGGTCCGCAGCCAGGCCGCGACCACGGCATTCAGCATCGACACCACGTCGGCGCCCACCGCCGTGTCGGTGGATCCCGCCTTCGACGTCTTCCGGATGCTCGACCCCCGGGAGACCGCGCCCAGCATCGGCCAGCTCTTCGGCGCCAGCGACGTGGTCGCCGTCCTGCCCGCTGCCGAGGCGGACAAGTGGCGCAGCGTGCTCGACGCCTGGAAGAGCCCGTCCAACAGGATCACGGTGGTGACCGACAAGGACATCGGCAAGCTGCCCGCTGACCGCAGCGTATGGCTGCTGGGCCGGCAGAACCGCTTCGCCGCCGGGCTATTCGCCAGCGAGCCCTCCCTGGGACTGACGGTGAGCAACGCCGGCGTCAAGGTCGGCAACCAGGAGTGGCCCTTCGCCGGCCACTCCCACGTGCTCACCCACCGCCACCCGGACGATCCGAAGCTCGCGGTCGGCTGGGTCACCGCCGACCCCGACGAGGCGATGGCGGGCCTGGCCCGCAAGCTGCCCCACTACGGCAAGTACTCCTGGCTCGTATTCGCCGGCACGGAGCCTGCCAACGTGGGCAAGGGCGAGTGGTCCACCGCCGACTCGCCCCTCAACGTGAACCTCGCCAGGGCCGGCGCGCCCATCGTGCTGGCGCCGCTGCCGAAGCGCGCCGCGCTCGCCGAACCGCCGGCAGCCTACTCTGCCGAGAAGCTGCTCGGCCACGTCACCTGGCTGGCGGCACCCGAGCGGCAGGGCCGGGGCTTCGGCAGCCAGGGGCTCGAGGCCTCCCGGGACTACATCCGCGACCAGTTCGCCGCCGCGGGCCTGAAGCCCGGCGGCGACAACGGCACCTTCTTCCAAGCCTTCACGGCCGTGGGCGGTGCCGACAAGCAGGAGCGGACCCTGCACAACGTGGTGGCCGTGCTGCCGGGCGCCGACCCCCGGTTCAAGGGCGAGGCGGCCCTGCTCACCGCCCACTACGACCACCTCGGCCTCGGCTGGCCCGGCGCGCGGGTGGACGGCCTCGGCAAGGTGCATCCTGGCGCCGACGACAACGCCAGCGGCGTCGCCGTGCTGATCGAGATGGCGAAAGCCCTGGCCGCCGGCCCGCCGCCACCCCGCACGATCGTCTTCGTGGCCTTCAGCGGCGAAGAGGCCGGGCTGCTCGGCTCCCGCCACTTCGCCAAGAACCCGGTCCCCGTGCCCCTGTCCGGCATCTACGGCGTCATCAACATGGACACGGTGGGCCGCCTCGGGGCGAACCCCGTGTCGGTCATCGCCACCGAGAGCGCGCGGGAATGGCCCTTCGTGTTCAGCGGCATCACCGCCGTCACCGGCGTGCCGACGAAGAGCATCCCGGGTGCCAGCGAATCCTCCGACCAGCGGGCCTTCATAGAGGCCGGCGTGCCGGGCGTGCAGCTGTTCGCGGGCGCCGGCTTCGACTACCACCGCCCGTCCGATACCGCGGACAAGGTGGACGGTGCCGGCATGGCGCGCGTGGCCACGGTGGCCACCGAGGCAATCAGTTACCTGGCGTCCACGGACAAGCGCCTCGCGGTCAACGCCGCCACGCCGCTCACGGGAACCGGACCGGCGCCCGGCACCCAGACGCGCCGCGTGTCCGTCGGCGCCGTGCCGGACTTTGCGTACCAGGGCCCCGGCCTGCGGCTCGACGGGGCGGTGCCCGGCTCCCCCGCCGACAAGGCGGGCATGAAGCAGGGTGACATCCTCACGCACATCGCCGGCAAGGAAGTGAGCAACCTGGGCGGCTTCAACGAGATCCTGAAGACGCTCGAGCCGGGCCAGAAGGTCGAACTCAGGTGGACCAGCGCCGGCGTGGCGAAGAAGGCGACGGTGGAGCTGGTGGCCCGTTGAACGCCGGGCCGGTTCCGCAACAGGAACGGATCCAGGCACTCGACGTCGCGCGGGGCATCGCGGTGCTCGGCGTGCTGCTCATGAACATCTGGGCCTTCGCCGGGCCCCAGGCCTTCTTCGACTACCCCGTCGCGATCGCCGACCGGGCGGGGTCGCCGGTCGCCACCTGGGTGGTGATCCACACCCTGTTCGAAGGCAGCCAGCGCACCCTGCTGTCCCTGCTCTTCGGGGCCGGCGCCCTGCTGTTCATGACGCGGCAGGAACGGGACGGCCAGCGCGGCACCGCGCGCGGCATCTGGTATCGGCGCACGCTGGTGCTGATCGCCTTCGGCCTCGTCAATGCCTACGTCTTCATGTGGCCGGCCGACATCCTCTTCGTGTATGGCCTGGCCGGGCTCTGCCTGTATCCCCTCCGCAACCTGCGCACGCCGGTGCTGCTGGCGATCGTGCTGGCGGCGCTGACGGTACCCGCGGTGCTGCGCGGCATGGAGGTCGGTCACCTGCAGGCGCTGGAAATCGCCGCCCGGGCGGACGCCGGCAGCGCGGCGGCGGGAGAGTGGGCGGAGGAGCTCAGGAAGGCACGGCCGAGCCCCGACGACAAGGACATGGCGGCGGAGATCCGCACCATGCAGTCCGGCTCCCTCGGGGAGATCGCCCTGCGCCAGGCCAAGGTGAGCCTGATACTGCAGCTCATCGTCGGCCTGAAGTGGTGGTTCCTCGACGCGCTGGCGATGATGATCCTGGGGATGGTGCTGTGCCGGTCCGGGATCCTCACGAAGCCGGCGCCCCGCGCCCGGTACGCGGCCATGAGCGCGGCGGGCTTCCTCATCGGCCTGCCGCTGGCGATCTGGCAGACGGGCACGCTCCTCGCCGCCGACTTCCACCCGGTCACGGTCGAGATCACCAAGCTTACCTACGACGTGCGGCGCCTCGCCATGGCGCTGGGCTACCTGGGGCTGATCCTCTGGTTCAGCCACGGGACCGCCGGCCTCGCGCTTCGTCGGTCGCTGGCGGCCGTCGGGCGCATGGCGCTGACCAACTACCTGGCCCAGTCGATCCTCTGCGCACTGATCTTCTACGGCTTCGGGCTGGGCCTGTACGGGCGCGTCACGGGCTTCCAGCTCTACGGCGTGGTGCTGGCAATCTGGGCACTGGAGATTGCCTGGAGCAGCTGGTGGCTGAAGCGCTACCAGATCGGCCCCTTCGAATGGGTCTGGCGGTCGCTGACCTACCGGCGCCGGCTAGGCGCGAAACAGGAACTCCTGCATCCCGTTCCGGAGCAGGGAGGCACTCTCTGACCGCAGGCCGCGCAGGCACTTCCCGAGGTCCTCGGGGGAATAGCGGGGCGCATTGCGCCGGGCCTCGGTCGTCACCGTCTCGATCAGCCGGCCATCGCGCAATGGCGCGAACCGGCTCGGCCGCGCCGGCATGGTGGTGCCCGAATACACGATCAGCAGGTGGGCGAAGGCGCCCGGCCGCATCCGCGCCGACAGGCAGGCCATCAGCGCGGCGATCGCCGGGCGCTGCAGGTAATTGAGCAGGTCCCAGCAGAGCACGATATCGACCGGTTCCCTGCGGGGCGGCGGCAGCAGGGCTTCCGCCCGCTCCCGCAACAGCGCGGGGTCCGGCTCCTGGTCGAGCGCCGGCAGGCCTTCCGCCAGGTCGGCGATCTCCAGGCGACAGCGGTAGGGCGTCAGCAGCGCGACGGTCTCGGACCGCACGGGCCCGAGATCGAGCACGACCGAACGCCGTTCCTCGCTCAGCGACTCCACCAGCCGGCGGAACAGCGGTGCGTTGACCGGCACCGGTTCCGCCGCTGGCAGGTTCGCTGCGCGGCTGGGAAGACTCACCACGAGGTCTGTCCGGCGGGCCGGGTCTAGCGGGACTGGCCACCCACGTTGCTGATCGGTGCCGAACCGGTCACGGCCTGGGGTGACGCTGCCGGACGCGCGGGCGACGGGCCCCGGTTCGCGCTGGCGGCCGTGCCGAGGACGCTCTTCACCGACTCCGGGTCCATCTCGATCGAGCCCTTGAACGCGGCGCCGTCTTCGAGCGTGACGCGCGGCGAGGTGATGTTGCCGCGAACCTTGGCGCTCTTGCGGACGATCACCTGCTCGGAACCGAAGAGGTCGCCGTCCATGGAGCCTTCCACGAAGATCGTGTGGGCGTAGACGTCGGCCTTGATCTTGCCGGAGGTGCCGATGGTGAGCGTGTTGCTCTGGAGCTGGATCGTGCCGGTCACTTCACCTTCGACGAAGACGTCTTCCTGGCCCCGCAGCGTGCCCTCGATCTGGATCGACGGGCCGATGACGGCCGTCGTGCGGGCGCGTGAGGCGGGAGCGGCCGTGCTCGCCGCGGGCCGGGCCGCGGACTCCGCTGGCGGCGGACTCACGGGCGGCTGGTAGGAACTGGTGTGGGTCTCGACGGACTCGCCGGGCTTCTTCGTGCGTTCGAACATGACTGTCTCCCTAAGGCTTGAGTTGCCTGAATTTTTGGACGCCGGTTTCCGGGAGTGTACCGAATTGGGCGGCGGAGCAAACCAGGAATGTGGCTGGAGGGCGCCCTGGCCGGCTGGCGGGCGGGGGCCGTTCAGGAAGCGTTCAGGCTCAAGGCCCGGGAGGACTGCTAGGCGGCCTCAAGAACGGCCCGGCGAACGGCTTCGGGCAATGGTGCCGCCACGAAGAGGTTCTGGGGATAGAGGTAGTCCTCGCCCGACTCGTCGATGACCCGCAGCATCTTCCGCTTCTCGGCCTCGCGGTCGGGAAGGCACTCATAGATCTTCCGCCGCTCCAGGGCAGCCTCGTAGCCCGGGTTGGCGATGCAGATCACCAGCATATTGGGGACTGTGCTCATGGGCTTGTTATCCCTGAATGAAGCGTTTGAGCTTGATCTCTCGCTTGCCGATGCCGGATACCTCATACCAGTGGAGCTCCGCCACCACCCGGCCAGATGGCCAAACGGGCGATTTCGCGGACAATCACAGAGAGGATTCGTCTGGAGCGCAGCTTGAAACCACGGGGCAATACACCATGAAAATCGATCTCGACAAGGCTTCCATCCTGGCCGGGACCCGCTACCCCCCGCCCTACGACACCCCCTGCCGGGACCGGATCCGGCAGGTGCTGGGCGACGCGGCCGGCCTGACCCAGTTCGGCGTCAACCAGCTGCGCCTGACGCCGGGCACCTGGTCGAGCCAGCGGCACTGGCACACCCGGGAGGACGAGTTCATTTACGTGGTTGCCGGCGAGGTCGTGCTGGTGACGGATGCCGGCGAGGAGATCCTGCGCGCCGGGGACGCGGCGGGCTTCAAGGCGGGCGCCGCCAATGGCCACCACCTGCAGAACCGCTCGGCGGTTGACGCGCTGGTGCTCGAGATCGGTTCGCGGCGCGAGGACGACGAGGCCCACTACCCGGACATCGACCTGCACGCGCTCGCGGGCCGCGGCGGCTACGCACACAAGGACGGGCGGCCTTACGAGAACGCGAAGCCGCGCAATCCGGCGACAGGCAAGTAGGCGACGCTAGCGGATGTACTCCCACTCCCACACGGTGCCCGCCACCGGATCGTCGTAGTCCCCGAGGAGCAGGAAGCCGAGCTTGCCGAGGACCGCGTTGGACGCGTTCCGTTCCGGCAGCGTGTGGGCGATGATCTTCAGCGAGCGGTCCGCGGCGTAGGCGATGTCGATGAGCTGGCGGGCCATCGCCGTGGCGATGCCCTGCCCTTCGTGCCCGGGAAACGTGAAGTAGGCGATCTCGACGGCACCGTCGGACGGCGCGGCCTTGAAGGCGCAGGTGCCGACGATCTGCTCGCCGGACAGGGCCAGGTAGCCGGTCCAGGGCGGCTGGTAGCCGGTGACCTTGTACATGCCGGCCGTGGCGTCGGTGACGGCGGCGGCGATGCCCGCCACCACGAGGCCGGGCTGCGGGATCGAGCCGTCAGGGCCGATCGGGAGGAGCTTGAGGTTGAGAGTCATGACATGGCGAAATCTACACGATCGGCCGGGCCGGCACGTCATCCTCCTGGCCCTGCTGCTGGCCAACCCGTTCCTGGCCGGCATCGCGACCGCCGGCGAGGGCTGGCGTTGCATCGCCGGCGCGGCGACCGCCTACCGCCAGGATCCCGCGACCGGCCGCTGGAAGACGCTCGTGTTCCCCGTCGGGGACCAGAGGTTCCGGGTCCGCCCGGCAGCGTCCGGGCACTGGGAGCTGGTGCGGGAGGGCCACGAGGAACCGGTATTTCCCTGCGCCGGCGACTTCGACCCGGCCGGCCTTCTCCGCTGCGGAACGGGCGAACAGTTCGCGATGAACCGGGACACCCTGACGTTTGCCAGTCACCTCTTTGGCGTGGAGAGCGGCGACGTGCAGCAGCTGACGGCGCCAACCGTCACGGGAGCATGCACGGCCCTCTGACGATCACGGGCGCCGCCAGACACTGGCGAGCCAGGGTTGCTGCTCGCGGGGGAGTCCGACTGGCCGGTAGTAGTGCCCGATCTCGGTGAACCCGGCGCCCGTGAGGTAACGGCGCCAGGATTCCAGGCCGTGGTACACGCCGTAGCGGCCCTGGTTCCAGCCCTCCTGGTCGTCGCCCCGGGGGTTCGAGCTGAACAGCACGCCGCCGGAGCGGAGGGTAGCGTGCAGCTCGCGGAGCACACGCGGCAGTTCGGCCGTGGGAACGTGGAAGAGCGACGCGTTAGCGTACACGCCGTCGAAGCGCGACTCCGGCAGGCGGAGCGCGAGGAAATCCTGGCGCCAGACTTCGCACCCGGCGTCCGACTGCGCCATCCGGACGAACTCCCCGCAACCGTCCAGGCCGATGGGCCGGTGGCCGAGGCGCAGGAATGCCTTCAGGTCCCGTCCCGGGCCGCAGCCCAGGTCGAGGATGTCGAAGGGCGGGGTGCTGGATATCGCGCACAGCAGTGCCTCGATGTTCTGGCTGACGTCGTGGTCCCGGGTCCCGTCCCGGAAGCTTTCGGCATTCCGGTCGTAGTGTTCCAGGGTCCGCCGGCTCAAGCCGGACTGGCCGTCTGTCCGGACGTCAGCCACGAGGCAACTCCCCCTCCCTCATGTTCGCCAGTATGCTCCAGACATCGAAGGCCAAGGCCCCGGAGCGCCAACCGTGTGCGGACGCTACGTGTCGAAGATCGAGGCATCCCTGGAGCGCGACTGGGAGCTCACCCGCCCCCCGCCGCTCTTCGAGAGCTACAACGTCGCGCCGACCACCGCCGTGCCGGTCGTGCGGGAGCGGGACGGCGAACGGACCTGCGAGCTGATCCGCTGGGGCCTCGTACCCTTCTGGGCCCAGGGCATCCCGCCGAAGCTCAGCACCATCAATGCACGCATCGAGACGATGGCCACGGCCGCCACCTGGCGCGGGCCCTGGAAGCGCGGCCAGCGCTGCATCCTGCCCGCGCTGGGGTTCTACGAGTGGCAGGTGCGCGAGTCGGGCAAGCAGCCCTGGTACGTCCACCTTGCCGACCAGCCGGTGTTCGGCCTCGCGGGGCTGTGGGACGCCTCCACCGCCGCCGACGGCGCGGTGCTGGAGTCCTGCGCGATCATCACCATGCCGGCGAATCCGTTCATGGCGGAGATCCACAACAGCAAGTCCCGCATGCCGGCGATCCTGCGCCGGGCGGATCACGCTGCCTGGCTGACGGGCGACGCCGCGGCCGCCCTCGCCTGCCTGCAGTCGTATCCGGAGGCGAAGATGCTGGCCCACACCGTCAGCACCGCGGTGAACTCACCGCGGAACAACGCGGCCCGGCTCATCGAGCCCGCGCCCTGAGCTGCCCGCAGCCCCCCTCCACGTCCTGCCCCGCCGACCGGCGCAGCTTCGTCAGCACGCCACGCTGGTGCAGGTACCGGGCCATGGCCGCCGCTCGCTCCCACGTCGGGCGCTGGTAGTCGACGCCGTCCACCGTGTTGTAGGGAATGAAGTTCATGACGGCGTACTTGCCCTTCAGCAGGGGGACGATGCGCTC
>CAZTGY010000029.1:0-15016 GCA_964613445.1 uncultured Chromatiaceae bacterium
CGCGGCGAGAAGGACTACATCAGCACCACGCGGGACGTCCGCCGGCTGCTGGGCGAACTGCGCAAGGACAAGATCGCCGGCCTGGTGCTGGATCTCCGCGGCAATGGCGGCGGGCACCTGACCGAAGCGACGTCGCTCACGGGCCTCTTCATCGACCGGGGACCCGTCGTGCAGCTCCGCCACACCAACGGCCTGATCGAAGTGCTGGACGACCCGGAACCGGCCGTGGCCTACAGCGGCCCGCTGGTGGTGCTGGTCGACCGGTTCAGCGCCTCCGCGTCCGAGATCTTCGCCGCGGCGATCCAGGACTATCGCCGGGGCCTGGTCATCGGCCAGCAGACCTTCGGCAAGGGGACCGTGCAGAACCTGTACGAGCTGGACCAGTACGCGCCGCGCTCCGACGCGGACCAGGGCCTCGGCCAGCTGACGCTGACCATGGGCAAGTTCTACCGGGTGAATGGCGGCAGCACGCAGCACAAGGGCGTCATCCCGGACATCACCCTGCCGTCCGCCATCGACTCCAGCGAGATCGGCGAGAGCAGCCGCGACCGCGCCCTGCCCTGGGACCAGATCGCGGCGACCCGCTTCCAGGCGAACCAGCCCCTGGACGCCGCCATCACCCAGCTGACGCGCTTCGAGAGCGCGGAGTTGTCCGCGACCCCGGACATGAAGTACCTGGAGGCCGGCATCGCCGCCGCGGGCGAGATGCGCGCCCAGCAAAGCGTGTCCCTGAACCTGGAGGCCCGGAAGCGCGAACGGGAGACCCAGCGCCAGGCCCAGCTGCAGCGGGAGAATGCGTGGCGCGAGGCCCGCGGGCTGGCGGCCCTGGATTCCGTCGACAAGGTCAAGCCCGAGGAGGAGCCCGACCCCCTCCTGGAGACCGCCGCGAACATGGCACTGGAATACTCGCGGATCGCCGCCGCGGGACGGCCGCTGGTGACCCAGGCCAAGTCGGACGATGCCGAGGTGCCGGCGCCCGCGAAGGACTAGCCCCGCGGCTAGTGCAGCAACACGCTGTAGATGTCCCAGTACTCGTCGGCGAGCACGTTCACCGGCACTTCGCCGCCACCCGCCGGCCGCGGCTCGCCATCCCGGGTCAGTTCCACGGGCACCACCGCCAGTCCCTCCGGCGCCGGCACCGTGTCGGCGTCGCGCCTGTAGCTCACGGTCTGGCGCAGGTACTCCGCGCGCCGGCGCATGCGGCCAGCCAGCTCGTCCATCGCTTCCACCCGGCGCAGCACGCCCTCGATCCTCCGGCTGAAGTCGCGGCAGGCCTGCAGCTGCCCGTAGCTGACTTCGGACACCTGCCGCAGCGACGCGTCGCGGGCCAGCGTGGCCACGTCGTGCTCGCCGAATGCCAGCAGCAGCTCCTGGGCCAGGGCGAGCACCGAGAGATTGACCAGGCGCTTGCCCTCGACGCCGATGTCGTCCGGCAGCGGGGCCTCTTCCTTCAGCTTGTCGTTGCGGGCCCGTTCGTAGCGCTCGGCCTGCTCGTCGACCGATTGCCGGGCCGCCACCAGGACGGCCTGCTCGGCGTCCAGCCGGCGGCGCGCGAAGTAGTTCCAGAAGCCCGTGCGCTCGAAGCGACTGGCGCGAACGGCCGTCAGCTCCGCCTCCAGCAGCGCGCGGCGCTCGTGCAGCGGCTGCAGCCTCTGGTCGATGGCGTGGAGCGCGGCGACGCGATGTTCCTCGAACCGCGCGGCTTCCCGCTGCCCCTCGCGTTCCTGCTGCCGGGTGGTGAGGTCCCGGGCGAGCCGGCCGAGACGGCGCCGGCCATAGGCCCAGATGCCGCGCAGCTGGAAATAGACGGCGGCACTGGCCGCCCGTTCCGGGTCGGCCAGCAGGCCCTCCAGCTGGTCGAGGCGCTGCTGCCCGCGCAGCACGGCGCCTTCCTGCTGGCGGATCTGGTCGACCATCCGCTCCCGCTCCCGCTGGAGCTTGGCGAACTCGCGCTTGAGCTCAGCCCGGTTCCAGAACAGGCGGAGCAGCCGGTCGTCGTCGACCGGCCTGCGACGGGCCAGGAGTTGCTGGGCTAGGGCGAGCACCCGATCAAGTTAACGAAACGCGGCCCGGGCGCCGGTGAAGCAATCGACACTTGGCGGGCGCTACGGTCGCCGGCGGGGAACGGCCGTGACGCACGTCACGGGCGGAGGCAGTGGCCCCTGTCCCCGAGGTAATCCAGCCACTTGCCGAGCATGACGTTCCGGGACCAGCGCCGATCCAGCTCCCGGGAACTGCTGGCGGCGAGCTGGCG
Source organism: uncultured Chromatiaceae bacterium (assembly GCA_964613445.1). Taxonomy (GTDB): domain Bacteria; phylum Pseudomonadota; class Gammaproteobacteria; order Steroidobacterales; genus SHZI01. Next base: position 2,255 of record CAZTGY010000029.1, read on the forward strand.
CAGCACCTCGTGGCGGTGCGAGGCCGACCAGCTGATGACTTCCACCATGCGGGCATCCAGGTACAGGCGCAGCGCCAGATCCGGATCGGCGGCCGGGCCCGCGGCGTCGTCGAAGAGGTAGGTCAGCCGGAGGTCGATGGTGTAGCGCGTGACGGCATCCACGCAGAGGTGCAGGTCGAGATCCCCCGGGGTGCGGGAAATCCGGGCCACCTGGCCCTCGGGAATTCGGCCCTCGGGAATTCCCAAGGGCAATCCCAGAGGCAATCCCAGGGACGGCGCCAGCGCGTTGAGCTTGATGAAGTTGCCTTCGTACAGGGCCATGAGCGCGCCGAGACTGCGCGGCTCGGCCCTGCATTGTGGAACGATGTAGCTGTCTGCAAGCACGTTTGGACTATAGCACAGCGTTTCGTGCACACTTTCCGCGAGGCTGAACCGTCGTCAACAGTAACCGAAAACCTGCCAGGGACTGTGACCTTGTCCACGCTTGACATCATTGACGTCCGCTGCCCGCCCTTCATGGACCAGCGACCGGGCACCGCCGGCCTGCGCAAGAAGGTCAGCGTGTTCCGCCAGCCGCATTACGTCGAGATGTTCACGCAGGCCGTCTTCGCGGCGCTCAGGCTGCCCGCGGGATCGCGGCTGGTGATCGGTGGCGACGGCCGCTACTTCAACAGCGAGGCCATCCAGCGCCTCATGGCCGTCGCCGTCGCCAACGGCGTCACCGAGATCGTCGTGGGCCAGGACGGCCTGCTGTCGACGCCCGCCGCGTCCCACCTGATCCGGCAGCGACACGCCGCCGCGGGCTTCCTGCTGACGGCGAGCCACAACCCCGGCGGGCCCGCCGGCGATTTCGGCCTCAAGTTCAACACGCCCACGGGGGGCCAGGCGCCGGAGCAGGTCACCGACGAGGTGTTTCGCATCAGCCAGCAGCTGAGCGGCTACCGCTGCGCAGAACTGCCGCCGATCGACCTGGGGAGGACCGGCATCACCCGCTTCGGCAGCCTGGTCGTGGAGGTGGTGGACCCGGTCGCGGACTATGCCGCGCTGATGGAATCGCTGTTCGACTTCCAGCGCATCGCCGACTGGCTGCGCGCCGGCCACCGTATCCGCTTCGACGCCATGCACGCCGTGACCGGGCCCTACGCGAGGCGGATCCTCGTGGACCGCCTCGGGGCACCGCCGGACTGCCTGCAGAACGCCCGGCCGCTCCCGGACTTCGGCGGGCTGCACCCGGACCCGAACCCGATCGACGCCGCCGCGCTCGTGGCGGCGTCGCGCGGCGCCGGCGCGCCGGACCTGCTCGCGGCATCGGACGGCGACGGCGACCGGAACATGATCCTCGGCCCGGACCTGTTCCTGTCGCCCTGTGACAGCGTCGCGGTGATGCTGGCCAACATCACGCGCATCCCCGGCTACCGGCAGGGCGTGCCCGGCGTGGCCCGCTCCATGCCCACGAGCCGCGCGGTGGACGTGGTTGCCGCCAGCCAGGGGCTTCCCTGCTACGAGACGCCCACCGGCTGGCGCTTCTTCTGCAACCTGCTGGAGGCCGGCCTGATCGGCCTCTGCGGCGAGGAAAGCTTCGGCACCAGCTCGGCCCACTGCCGGGAGAAGGACGGCCTGTGGGCAGTGCTGTTCTGGCTGAACCTGCTGGCGGTGGACGGGCGGTCGCTGCCGGAGATCCTGCGCGAGCACTGGGCACGCTTCGGCCGCCACCATTACCAGCGGTGGGATTACGTGGTCGCGGACGCGGGCCGGGCCAGCGGACTCATGGAGGCGCTGCGCGCGCTGCTGCCAGCCCTGCAGGGCACCAACCCGGCCGGCGGCATCATCGAGACGGCCGACGACTTCCGTTACCGGGATCCGGTGGATGCCAGCGAGTCGGGCCACCAGGGCGTGCGGCTGATCTTCGGCGACGGGACCCGCATCGTGTATCGCCTCTCCGGCACCGGAACGGCCGGGGCGACGCTGCGCGTGTACCTCGAGCGGCACGTGACGGCACCCGCGGAGATCGCCTGGACGACGTCCGCCGCCCTGACGCCCCTCGGCCAGCTCGCGGCGCAGATCGCGCGGATCAGCCACCACACGGGACTCACGGGCCCCAGCGGCATGATCTGACGCCAACCGGCGTCAGGGACGGACGCGGCGCTCGATGCCGGTGGTGCTCAGGATCTTGCTGGCGATTTCCTCGATCGAGAAGCCGGTCGTGTCCACCCAGCTGATCTGGTAACGACGGAACAGGGACTCCGCCCCGCGAAGCTCGTAACGCACCTGCTCGATGGACGCGTACCGGCCCTCCGGGCGCCGTTCACGGCGGATCTGCTGGAGCCGCTCCGGCGAGATGCTGAGGCCGAACAGCTTGTTCCGGTGGGGCTCGAGGATCCGGGGCAGCCGGCCCGTCTCGAACTCGTCCTCCGACAGCGGGTAGTTGGCGGCGAAGACGCCGTAGGTCAGGGCGAGGTAGAGGCAGGTGGGCGTCTTCCCCGACCGCGACACGCCGAGCAGTATCACGTCGGCCCGGTCGAACTCGCTGGTACGGGTGCCGTCGTCGTTGTTGAGCGCGAAGTTGGTGGCCTCGATGCGCTTGTCGTAGGCGCCCGGATCCTTCATGCCATGGGCGCGGCCCACCGTGTGGGACGAGCGGATGAGCAACTCCCGCTCCAGCTGCCCGAGGAACGTGGAGAAGAAGTCCAGCAGCAGGCCGTTCGCCCGCGTGAACCGCTCCCGGATCTCGTCGTGCACGAGAGTGCTGAAGATGATCGGCCGGGTGCCCGACTCCGCGGCGAAGCTGTTGATCCGGTGCACGGCCTCGTCTGCCTTGTCAACAGAATCGATAAATGGCACAGTCACTTGATCGAAGTCGTAGCCTTCGAATTGAGTTAAAAGACTGCGGCCGAGCGTCTCCGCCGTGACCCCGGTCTGGTCCGACAGAAAAAACACGACGCGTCGATTCTTCTGCGGCCCGGTGGCTTCAGGCTTGCCAGTCTCAGGCTTTCCGGGCTCCGTCATCGGCGATATCAATACTGCGCTGGACAACAGGCTGGATCATGGCCGGTCGCGATACTGGAGGCAACTTGGATTCCTGCGTGGTTCCCCTCCGCTCCCTGCGGATGAGCGACGTGCACCGGGTGGGCGGCAAGAATGCCTCGCTCGGCGAGCTGCTCGGCCAGCTTTCCGGCCTGGGCCTCCGGGTGCCGGATGGCTTTGCCACCACGGCAGACGCCTACCGGGAGTTCCTGGCGCAGGACGGCCTTGCGGGGCGCATCGACGCGGCGCTGGCCGGCCTGGACGTGGACGACGTGGAGAAGCTGGCCCGCACGGGCGGCGAGATCCGCGGCTGGATCCTCGAGGCGCCGCTGCCCGGCCGGCTCGTAGAGCAGGTCACGGCAGCGTGGCACGCGATGGCCGCCGGCCACCCGGGCGAGCTCGTCGTCGCCGTGCGCTCGTCGGCGACCGCCGAGGACCTGCCGGAGGCGTCCTTCGCCGGGCAGCAGGAGACCTTCCTCAATATCCGCGGCCTGCCGCGCCTCCTGGAGGCGCTGCATCACGTCTTCGCGTCGCTGTACAACGACAGGGCGATCGCCTACCGGGTGCACCAGGGCTTCGATCACCGCCACGTGGCGCTGTCGGCGGGCGTACAGCACATGGTCCGCTCCGACGTCGGCGCGAGCGGCGTGATGTTCACGCTCGATACCGAATCCGGCTTTCGCGACGTGGTGTTCATCACGTCCTCCTGGGGACTGGGCGAGACCGTCGTGCAGGGCGCAGTGAACCCCGACGAGTTCTACGTGTACAAGCCCGCCCTCAGGGCCGGCAAGCGGCCGGTGCTCCGCCGCAAGCTCGGCAGCAAGAAGATCCGCATGGTGTACTCGGACGCCGCGGAGCCCGGCAGGACGGTGCGCACCGAGGACGTGCCGCCGGCCGACTCCGGCCGCTTCTCGCTGGCCGACGCCGACGTGGAGGCCCTGGCCCGCCAGGCCCTCGTCATCGAGGAGCACTACGGCAGGCCCATGGACATCGAGTGGGGCAAGGACGGCGTCGACGGCCAGCTCTACATCCTGCAGGCGCGGCCCGAGACCGTGCAGAGCCGCGCGGGCAACATCCTGCTGCGCTATCGCCTCAAGGGCCGCTCGAAGGTCCTCGTCAGGGGCCGCAGCATCGGCCAGCGGATCGGCGCCGGCCGGGCGCGCATCGTCGCGAACACCGCCGCGATGAGCCTCGTGCGGGATGGGGACGTGCTCGTCGCCGACATGACGGATCCGGACTGGGAGCCCGTGATGAAGCGGGCGTCCGCCATCGTCACGAACCGCGGCGGCCGCACCTGCCACGCGGCCATCATCGCCCGGGAGCTCGGCATACCGGCCGTGGTGGGCTGCGGCGACGCCACGCACAGCATCCCGGACGGCGCCCCGGTCACCGTTTCCTGCGCCGAGGGCGACGAGGGCTTCGTCTACGAAGGGGCGCTGGACTTCGAGCAGCAGCGCATCGAGCTCAGCAGGCTGCCCGAACTGCCCGTGAAGGTCATGATGAACGTCGGCAACCCCGACCGGGCCTTCGACTTCGCGGGCCTGCCGAATCACGGCGTCGGCCTCGCGCGGCTCGAGTTCATCGTCAACCGCATGATCGGCGTGCACCCGAAGGCGATCCTGGAGTTCGACCGGCTGCGGCCGGAGCTGCGGGACGTCATCCGGGAGCAGATGGCGGGCTACGCCGATCCGGTGGAATTCTTCGTGGCCCGCCTTGCGGAGGGGATCAGCACGATCGCCGCGGCCTTCGCGCCGCACCCGGTGATCGTCCGGCTGTCGGATTTCAAGTCGAACGAGTACGCCAACCTGATCGGCGGCCAGCAGTACGAGCCCCACGAGGAGAACCCCATGCTCGGGTTCCGGGGCGCCTCCCGCTACCTGGCCGAGAGCTTCCGCCCCTGCTTCGAGCTCGAGTGCCGCGCGCTGAAGCGGGTGCGCGAGGACATGGGCCTCACCAACGTCGAGGTCATGGTCCCGTTCGTGCGCACCGTCGCCGAGGCCCGCGGCGTGACGGAGCTGCTGGCGTCCAACGGGCTCCGGCGCGGCGAGAACGGCCTGCGGCTGATCATGATGTGCGAAGTGCCGACCAATGCCCTCCTTGCCCACCAGTACCTCCAGTACTTCGACGGCATGTCCATCGGCTCGAACGACCTGACCCAGCTCACCCTGGGCCTCGACCGGGATTCGGGCCTGGTGGCCGGCCTGTTCGACGAGCGGGATGAGGCCGTCCGCATCCTGCTCAAGATGGCCATCGACGCCTGCGTCCAGGAAGGCAAGTACATCGGCATCTGCGGCCAGGGGCCGTCCGACCATCCCGACCTGGCCCGGTGGCTCGTGGCCCAGGGCATCGGCAGCGTGTCGCTGAATCCGGACTCGGTGGTGGAAACCTGGCTGTTCCTCGCCGGGGAGACCGTGTGACCACGGGGAGGACCCGCCCATGACGATTGCCTACTGGTGCGTGCTGATCGCCGCGTTCATGCCCATCGTCTGGGCGGGCGCCGCCAAGTCGGGCGCCAGGGGCTTCGACAACGCCCGGCCCCGGGAATTTCTGGCAGGCCTCCAGGGCTGGCCCGCCAGGGCCAACTTCGCCCAGCAGAACGCCTACGAGGCGTTCCCGCCCTTCGCGGCCGGCGTGATCATCGCCCAGCTCTGCAACACGCCCCAGGCCACCATCGACGCGCTGGCCGTCACCTTCACCCTCGCGCGGGTTGCCTACGGCCTCTGCTACATCGCGGACCGGTCGACGCTGCGCTCGCTGGCCTGGGTCCTCGGCTTCGGCTGCGTGGTGGCGCTGTTCGTCACGTCGGCGGCGTGACCGTGAACAGGTGCTGACGGTAGTGCCGCAGCTCCGCAATCGAGTCGTGGATGTCGGCCAGTGCCAGGTGCGTGCTGCTCTTGGTCACGCCGGCCAGCACCGGGGGCGCCCAGAGACCGGCGAGGATCTTGAGGGTCGACACGTCGAGATTTCGATAGTGGAAGAACGCCTCGAGGGCCGGCATCTCCCGGGCGAGGAAGCGCCGGTCCTGGCAGATGCTGTTGCCGCACATGGGTGAGGCCTTCGCCGCCACGAGGGGCGCCAGGAAATCCAGCGTCTGCCGCTCGGCCTCCGCCGCGCTCACCGTGCTCTGGCGCACTCGCTCCGTGAGCCCGGACTTGCCGTGCTGCCGGGTGTTCCACTCGTCCATCGCGCGCAAGGTCTCGTCGGGCTGGTGAATGGCGAGCACGGGCCCCTCGGCGATGACGACGAGGTCCTTGTCGGTCACGACCGTCGCGATCTCGATGATAGAATCCCACTGGGTGTCGAGGCCGGTCATCTCCAGGTCGATCCAGACCAGCCGGTCCGCCCCTGAAGTCGCGCCCTGCAATGCCATGCACTCTGCTCCTCAACTGACGCCGCATTCCGGATGAAGACCGCCCCGGCAGGCGCGGCGGATTCTAGCAAAGGCGCCCTGCAACCCGCCCTGGTCGTTGCGGCCCACGGTCGCCGGGGCATCCTCGCGCAGGATGACGGCAACCGCCTGCCCTTCATGCTGCGTGGGCGCCAGCTCCGGGCCTATTGCGGCGACCGGGTGCGCTTCGCGCCCTCGGCCCCCGGCGAACCTGTGGTGATCGAGAGCATCGCACCCCGGGACAACGAGCTGCAGCGCCTGTCCGGCCGCGGCGGCCTGCCGGAAACGATCGCCGCCAACGTCACCCACCTCGTCGTGGTGATGGCGGCCCTCCCGATGCCGGACCTGTTCCTGACCGACCGGTACCTGTGCGCCGCGCGCCTCATGGGCGCCACCAGCGCCCTGGCCTGGAACAAGGCGGACGTGGCGGGCCCGCCGTCAGCGGCACTGGCGCTCTACGAGAGCCTGGGCTCGCCGGTCTGGGCCGTGTCCGCGCTGACCGGCGATGGCATTGCCGCCCTGCGCGCGTGGATCGGCTCCGGCACGGCCATCCTGGTCGGCCAGTCGGGCGTCGGCAAGTCGTCGCTGCTGAACGCCCTGGTGCCGGACGCCGAAGCGCTGACTGGCGAGATATCCCTGGCCAGCGACGAGGGACGCCACACGACGACCGCCTCGGTCCTGCACCCCTTGCCCGGCGGGGGCGGAATCGTCGACACGCCGGGTGTCCGGGACTTCGTTCCCGCCATTCCGGAACGGACGGCCATCAGCAGCGGCTTCATCGAGATCGAGGAATACGGCCGACAGTGCCGCTTCACGGACTGCAGCCACCTGCGGGAGAGCCACTGCGCCGTGCAGGAGGCCGTCGCGGCGGGCGACATCGACGCGCGGCGCTACGAGAGCTACCGCCGGCTCATGAACCTGGTGAGGCAGTCGGAGGGTCGCGCCTAGGGGTCCGCCAGCACCGGCGTCCGGGCGGTGATCGCGTGGGACAGGGTGCCGGCGTCCACGTACTCCAGCTCGCCGCCCATGGGCACGCCGTGGGCGATGCGCGTCACGCGGACGCCGTGCTCGCGGGCCAGCCCCGCCAGGTAGCCGGAGGTCGCCTCACCTTCCACCGTGGCGCTGGTGGCGAGAATCAGCTCGCGGGTGATGCCGTCGCCGAGCTGGGCTTCCAGCACCGGCACGCCCAGCTGGTCCGGCCCGATGCCGTCGAGGGGTGACAGGCGGCCCATCAGCACGAAGTAGCGGCCCCGGTAGACGCCCGACTCCTCGATGGCGATCACGTCCGCAGGCGTCTCCACGACGCACACCAGGCCAGCGTCACGGCGGGCGTCGCCGCAGATCGCGCACAGCTCGGTCTCGGCGAACATGCGGCACCGCGCGCAGAGGCCGATGCGTTCCAGCGCGGTACCGAGCGCCCGGATGATCCGCTGGGCCCCGTCCCGGTCGCGCTCCAGCAGGTGGAAGGCCATGCGCTGGGACGACTTGGGCCCCACGCCGGGCAGGCAGCGGAGCGCGGCGAGGAGATCCTGCAGTAGTGGCGTGAAGGCCATCCCGGCAGTATCAGAAGGGCAGCTTCAGGCCGGGCGGCAGGCCGAGGCCGGCCGTCATGCCGCCCAGCTTGTCCTGCACCGTGCGCTCGACCTTGCGCAGCGCGTCGTTGAAGGCCGCGATCAGCACGTCCTCGAGCATCTCCCGGTCATCGCCCACCAGGGTGGGGTCGATGGTCAGCTTGCGGACCTCGTGCCTGCAGGTCATGCGGATCTGCACCAGGCCGCCGCCCGCCTCGCCCGTCACCTCGAGGCTGGCCAGCTCCTCCTGGGCCTTCTGCATCTGGTCCTGCATCTTCTGCGCCTGCTTCATCAGGCTGCCAATGTCGGCTTTCATGGGTCACTCACTTCCGGGGTGGCGGGTTCGGGTTCTTGCGGATGGACTCGGGAATGACCTCGGCCCCGAAGAGCTCGGCCATCTGCCTGACGTTGCTGTCGGCGGCGATGCGCTCGCGGGCCAGGCGCATTTCCTCGTCCTCGGTCTGGGCCTGGCGGGCGGCGGGCGTGTCCGTCGCCGCCTCGGCGATGGCGACCTGCACCTTCACGGCGCTGCCGAGGCGCTCCTGCACGGCCGCCACCAGCCGGTTCCGCAGGTTGTCGGTGAGCAGGTGGCCGTTGCGCTTCGCCAGCGTCAGGCGGACCTCGAACGGTGACTGGGCGGCGAGCGCGCAGTGGGTGGCGAGCTGCCGTGCGGCGCCATCCAGCGTCAGCGTCTGGACGAAGGCCGGCCAGTCGCCGATGTCGCCGCCCGCCACCTTCGCCGTCACCGCCGGTGCGGGTGTCGACGGGGCAGCCGGCGCCGGGCTCGCGGGCCTCTTGACCCCAGCCGCGTGGACCCCAGCAGCGTGGACCGCCGGCGCCACAGGCTGCTGGCGTTCCGGGTGGAAGGCCACCATGCGCAGCAGCGCCATCTCGAAGCCGGTCCGCGGGTCCGGCGCGAGCGCCAGGTCCCGGCGGCCGATGACGGCGATCTGGTACATCAGCTGGACGGTCTCCGGGGCCATGCCGGCCGCCAGCCGCAGAAGGAACTCGGTGTCGTCCTCGCCCCCGGACTCCGTGTCCAGCGCCCCGGGACCGGCCACCTGCACGACGGCGACCTGCTGCAGGAGCGTGGCGAGGCCCGCCAGCACGTCACCGTAGTCCGGCGCCAATTCGTCCAGCTGCCGGACCTGGCCGAGGAGTGCCGGCGCGTCGGCGGCGGCCAGTGCCTCCACGAGCGCGCTGATCCGCGCCCGGTCCAGGCTGCCCAGCATCTCGGCGACGTCGGCATCGCGCAGGCTGCCGTCACCGAACGCAAGGGCCTGGTCCAGCAGGCTCAGGCCATCCCGCATGCTGCCCGCCGCGGCACGCGCCAGCCGGACGATGGCACCCGGTTCCGCGCCAATGCCCTCGCTGGCGCAGACCCGGGTCAGCCGCTCGACGATGGTGGCCTGGGGCAGCCGCTTCAGGTTGAACTGCAGGCAGCGGGACAGCACCGTGACCGGGATCTTCTGGGGATCCGTGGTCGCGAGCAGGAACTTGACGTGGGGCGGCGGCTCCTCGAGGGTCTTCAGCAGCGCGTTGAAGGCGGGCTTTGACAGCATATGCACCTCGTCGATGAGGTACACCTTGAAGCGCCCCGCGGCGGGCGTGTACTGGGCGTTGTCGAGCATCTCCCGAGCGTTGTCGATGCCGGTCTGGGACGCGGCGTCGACCTCGAGGAAGTCCACGAAGCGGCCCTGGTCGATGGCGAGGCAGCTGCCGCACTGGCCGCAGGGCCGGGCGCTCACCCCCTGCTCGCAGTTCAGCGCCTTGACGAAGATCCGGGCGATGGTCGTCTTGCCCACGCCCCGCGTGCCGGTGAACAGGAAGGCGTGGTGCAGCTTGCCGGAGTTGAGCGCGTTCTCGAGGGCCCGCACGACGTGGCCCTGCCCCGCCACGTCGGCGAAGGTCCGGGGACGCCATTTGCGGGCGAGCGCGAGGTAGGTCATAGCTTGGTGGCGACGGGGCCCTGGAATGCCGGCGTGGACAGCTAATAGTGAGCCCGCGCCAGCCGCACCCCGGCGCCCGGCATCACCGCTACCGCTGCTTCCTTCCGGACCTGACGGGGTTCACGGCCAGCCGCCGCGGGGGGACCAGCGCGGACCCGGCCACAGGGTATGCGGTGGCCCCATTTTGGGCAAGTTTGCCCGCTGCGCTCACCCGGGACGGGTGTACTGAATGAAGCCGCTGCGCCGCCCAATGCGCTCGTAGAGCGCCCGGGCAGTGGCATTGGTCTCGTGGGTCAGCCAGTACACGCGCTCCGCGCCGCGGCGATCGGCCTCCCGGTACACCGCCTCGATGAGCGCCCTGCCGGTGCCGGCGCCGCGCGCCCCGGGCGCCACGTAGAGGTCCTCCAGGTAGCACTGGTCGCCGACGGACCAGGTGCCGCGATGGAGGACACAGTGGGCGAAGCCGGCCAGCGCGCCGTCGCTCGCGGCGACGAGGCCGAAGAGCGGCTCGGACGGATCGAGCAGGCGCCGCCAGGTCGTGTCGGTGACCGCGTCCGGCAAAACGGCCCGGTAAAATTCGAGATAGCCCTGCCAGAGGCTGCGCCACTCCCGCGCATCAGACTCGCCAAGCATCCGGATCCGTGGCGCATTCATCGCCCGGAGTATAGGCCGGACCCGGAACTGTCCCTATCATGGCGCCACCATGCTGGAGGCCCCGATGGTCCGGACCCCGACTCTGCCCGCGCTGTTGCGCCTCGGCGCGCTCGCCGCCCTCGCCCTGCACGTGAACGCCGCCGTGGCCCAGGGCTTCGATCCCGGCAAGGTGGACTGGGAGGCCCTGAGCAAGATCCCGATGAAGGACGGCTTCATCAAGCAGTTCAACGATCAGTGCGCCGCCTGCCACGGCGAGGACCTGCGCGGCACCCCGCTCGGCACGCCGCTGGTGGGCAGGGACCTGCGCAACGGCAACACGGTGCAGGACATCGCCCGGAGCATCGCCACGGGCGTTCCCGACAGGGGCATGCCCGCCTGGTCGGCGACGCTGAAGGAATCCCAGATCTGGAACCTGGCCCTCTACGTGGCCGAGCAGCGCCAGGGGACCACGATCCTGGACAAGCGGGCGGACATCCCCATCGCGATCCCGGCCGGCAGGATCGCGACGGAGCGCGCGGCGTTCCGCATCGAGGTGGTGGCCGAGGGGCTGGACCCGATGCCGTTCTCGATCGCGCCGCTGCCCGACGGCCGCCTCCTGCTCACCGAGCGGATGCGGGGCCTCAGCATCATCGAACGGGACGGCACCCGCTCGCCGCTCATCCGGGGCACGCCGCCGGTGTACGCCGACTCCACCGTCTTCCTCGGGCAGGTGATGGGGCTCGGCTGGCTGCTGGACGTGGCGCCCCATCCCGATTTCAAGCGGAACGGCTGGATCTACCTGCACCACACGGACCGCTGCACGGACTGCAATGCGCTGAGCCGCAAGTCAAAGCGCCCGGTGTCGATGAACCGCCTCATCCGGGGCCGCATCCGGGACGGCGAGTGGGTGGACCAGGAGATCCTCTGGCAGGCGGACCCGGAGACCTACACGGACACCTCCGACCTGGCGGCCGGCGGGCGCATCGCCTTCGATGGCCGGGGCCACGTGTTCTTCAGCATCGGCATGAAGGGCCCCCTCGAGTTCATGGGGATCCAGGACCTCGCCCTGCCCTACGGCAAGATCCACCGGATCCGGGACGACGGCCGGATCCCGCCCGACAACCCCTTCGTCAACACGCCGGGCGCGCTGAAGTCGATCTGGACCTACGGCCACCGCAGCCCCCAGGGCCTCGAATGGAACACCCGCACCCGGGAGGCCTGGAACACGGAGATGGGGCCCCGGGGCGGCGACGAGCTGAACCGCCTGCTGCCCGGCCGGAACTACGGCTGGCCCCTGATCACGAGCGGCGTGAACTACGACGGGCGGCCGGTGGACGTGGGCAAGGCGCTCGGCATCACGCTGGACCCGAAGGACGCCGAGTACCCGGTGCTCGACATGACGCCCGCCCAGGGGATCTCGAGCTTCGTCTTCTACCGGGGAAAAGCCTTCCCGAAGTGGCAGGACAACGTCATCGTCGGCACGCTCCGGGCCACCGACCTCCTGCGCCTGGAGATCCGGGACAACAAGGTCATCCACACCGAAGTGCTGCTGAAGGACCTGGCGCGCTTCCGCGACATCGAGGTGGGCCCGAAGGGCGAGCTCTACGTGCTGCTGGAGAACGCGGCGGGCTCGCGGCTCATCCGGCTGGTGCCGGACTAGCTCCCGGCCGGCGGCAGCAGGGACCGCAACTGGTCCCGCCAGGTGACGATGCCGAGCAGCGTGCCCTCCTCCGTCACCACCGGCAGGCACGACACCCGCTTGCCCAGCATGAGCCGCGCGGCGTCCTCCACGGGCGTTTCCGGCGCGACGACGACGAGGTTCCGGGTCATGATCTGGTGGACCCGCCGGTTCAGCGTGGCCACGTCCTGGGGCCGCTCCGACGCGCGCCCGACGAAGGGGCTCGAGGCCCGCAGCAGGTCCCGGTCCGAGATGACGCCGACCAGCTTCTCGCCCGCGAGGACCAGGAGGTGATGGAAGCGGTGCAGCTCGAAGAGGCTCTTCACCCGGTGCAGGTCGTCGTCCATCCCGACGGTGACGGGATCGAGGGACATGATGTCGCGGACCTTCATGGGGCCAGTCTAGCGCAGGCTCCGGGTTGCCCAGCTGGCGGAGAGGGTGGGATTCGAACCCACGTTACGGGGTTACCGTAAACACGCTTTCCAAGCGTGCGCCTTCAGCCACTCGGCCACCTCTCCG
>CAZTGY010000030.1:0-15015 GCA_964613445.1 uncultured Chromatiaceae bacterium
CGGTTGACGATGCCGACGCAGAAGCCGGCCAGGTCGAAGTCCCCGCCGGAGTACATGCCCGGCAGCTCGGCCGTCTCGCCGCCGAGCAGCGCTGCGCCGGCCTGCCGGCAGCCGTCCGCGATGCCGCGGATGACGGCGGTGGCCGTGTCGACGGACAGCTTTCCGGACGCGTAGTAGTCCAGGAAGAAGAGGGGTTCCGCACCCTGCACGATGACATCGTTCGCGCACATGGCAACGAGGTCGATGCCGATGGTGTCGTAGCGGTCGAGCTCGATGGCGAGCTTCAGCTTGGTGCCGACGCCATCCGTCCCGGATACCAGTACCGGGCGCGGCCAGCGCGCCAGGTCGATCTCGAAGAGCCCGCCAAACCCGCCGATGCCGCCGAGCACGCCGGGCCGGTTGGTGCTGCGGGCGAGCGGCTTGATGCGCTCCACCAGCTCGTCGCCCGCATCGATGTCGACGCCGGCATCCTTGTAGGTCAGGCTCTGTTTCGCGGTCATGGGCGGCGCCGTCAACGGGGGTGGCTATAATAAGGAAATGTTGCGCGCTCAGTCCAAGGCAGCCCTGCTCTCGCTCCTGGCAGTGACGATGGCCGGGCAGCCGCTGCCCGCAGCCACCGTGCCCGATCTCTACTCGGCACAGGTCCCGGCGACCGCGCTCAGCGGGCCGCCGCTCGACGAGGCCTTCGCCCTGGCGTTCGACCAGGTGCTGGTCAAGGTCACCGGGCAGCGAGCGCTGGCCGCCGACCCCGCCCGGCGTCGTGCCGTCGGGCCCCCGGCGCCGCTCGTGCGCCAGTATCAGCCGATGCCGGGCGGCCAGGTCCGGGTGAGTTTTGACCCGGCCGCCCTGCGTCGCCGCCTGGATGCGGCCAATCTCCCGGTGTGGGCCGATGTGAGGCCCCTGACCCTGGTGATCCTGCCGCCCGACGGGTTGCCGGCCCCGATCGTGCCGGCCGGCGGCCCGGGCGCGACGCCGGCCGAACCGGCCGGTTCGTTCCGCCAGCTGGTCCAGGCGACCGCCGCCAGCCGCGGCATTCCCGTGGTGCTGGCGCCGGAGCCGGTGGCCGGTTCGCGCCCCGCCACGGATCCCCTGGCGGATCCCGACAGGGTGGCCCGTGCCGCCGGCGCCGACCTGCTCCTGGCCGGACGTCCCGTGCCATCGGGTGGTCCCGCGATGCTGCGCTGGACCCTCGCCGGGGGGGGCGAACGGACGGAGTGGCAGGGCGACACGGTCGAAGGCGTGCACGGCCTGGCGGACCGGCTCGCGGCGCGCTATGCCACCGTCGCGTCGTCCGGCCGGGTCCTGCGGCTGCGGGTCACCGGCGTCGACAGCTTCGACGCCTACGGACGCCTGCAGGTCTACCTGCGCGGCATGGGCCTGATCCAGAGCGCGGACCTGAGGCAGGTTGCCGCCGGCGAGCTCGTCTACGACGTGTCGGTGCGGGGCGACGTCGAGCAGCTGAACGACGCCTTCGCACTGGGCCGTGTCCTTAAGCCCGAGGCCGCTTCCGGGGCTGGCGACCTGGCCTACCGCCTGGTCACCGGTCCGGTTCCGGCGGGCGCCGCAGGCCCGTGACTGCGGCGCCGGACTCCGGTTACCGTCGGCCCCTGATCCGCGCGGCGCAGATTCCCAACCTCATCTGCGTCCTGCGCATCGCACTGGTCTGGCCGATCATCAGCGCGCTCATCGGCGGCCGGTTCGTCATGGCGCTGGTGCTCGTCGCCGTGGCGGGTCTTTCGGACGGTCTCGACGGTTACCTCGCCAAGCGCTTCGACTGGCGAAGCCGTCTCGGTGGCCTGCTGGATCCGCTGGCCGACAAGTTGCTGCTCGTGTCGACCTTCGTCACCCTCGCCTGGCTCGGGCACGTGCCCGCCTGGCTGACCGGCGTCGTCATCCTGCGGGATTTCGTGATCGTCAGCGGTGGCCTCGTCTACCAGGCCATCGTCGCTCCCGTTCAGCCCGAGCCCAGCCGGGCCAGCAAGTTCAATACCGGCGCACAGCTCCTGTATGTCTGTGCCGTGATCGCCAATCACGCCCTCGGCGAGCCGCCGGACCACTTCCTGGTCGCGGCTGGCGCCGCGGTGCTGGTCACTTCCACCGTGAGCGGCCTCGACTACGTGGTGCGCTGGTCCGGCAAGGCGGCGCGCTCCGGGCGCTGGCAGTGATGCAGCAGCTGCCTCTCGAGGTCCGGCTGGCGGATCACGCCGTGTTCAGCAACTTCCTGCCCGCGGGGAATGAGCTGGTGATCCACGAGCTCAGGCAGGTCGCTGCCAGCGAGGCGCAGCCCATGGTGTGGATCTGGGGGCCGGGGGAATCGGGGCGCACACACCTCCTCCAGGCGTGCATTGCCGAGGCGGACGAGGGGGGGCGGCGCGCGGCCTACGTGCCCCTGGACCGCTCCCTGGGGCTGCCCTCGCCCGCGCTGGACGGCTTCGGCGAATTCGCCGTGGTCGCGCTGGACGACATCGGGGCGATCGCCGGCGACGCCGGGTTCGAGCGGGCGGTGTTCGGCTTGTTCGAGCAGTTGCGCCAGTCCGGCGGCCGGCTGGTGGTGGCGGCGACGGCGCCGCCCGGCGACGTGCCGTTCCAGCTGCCGGACCTGGCCTCGCGGCTGAAGTCCGGCGGCGTCTATCGGGTCCAGCCGCTGGACGATGCCGGGCGCCTGGCGGCGCTCCAGATCCGCGCGCGCTTTCGTGGCTTCGATCTGCCGGACGATACCGGGCGTTACCTGCTGAACCGCATGGCCCGGGGCCCCGCCAGCCTGTTTCGTGTGCTGGACACTCTCGACCGGGCGGCCCTCGCGGCGCAGAAGCGCCTGACCATTCCCTTCGTGCGGAGCGTGCTCGACTAGGGACGCTGCCGTAACGCTGCGATCCCGGTGAAGAACACCACGGCGATCAGGGTGGTGAAAGCCGCACCCTCCAGCCGCTGGCCTGGCGCGACGAGCATCGCGCCGACGCTGAGGGCGAAGTACGGGATCATGACGATCGCCACCCAGGCGCCCCACTGCCGGACAGTCCGCAGGCCCGCCAGCACCAGGAGGAGGAGCGGCGCGGCGCATAACGCGCCGATCAGCAGCCGGGTGGCTGGCGCCGTCGCGGTCCCGGCCGGTGGAGCGACCAGGAGCCAGGCGCCGAGGACGAGCAGTCCGGCCAGCGTTGCGCGCGTCGCGTTCACCGCTCCCAGCCCTCGAGGCGGAGCGCCGCTTCCGCCACCCGCCGGCCCAGGTGCTGGGCAATCCGCGCCTCGTCCGCGCTTGGCGTGGTGTCCCCGGCGTGCGGGGCGAAGTGCGTCGCCCCGTACGGCGAGCCGCCGGTGCGCGTTGCCGAAAGCGCCTGCTCGCCGTAGGGGATGCCCACCAGGACCATGCCGTGGTGGAGCAGGGGCAGGGCCATGGAGAGCAGGGTGCTCTCCTGTCCGCCGTGCAGCGAACTGGTCGACGTGAACACGCCGGCGGGTTTCCCGGTGAGCGTGCCGGACAGCCAGTCAGTGCCGGTCCCGTCGAGGAAATGCTTCAGGGGAGCCGCCATGTTGCCAAAACGCGTCGGACTGCCGAGCACCAGTCCTGCGCAGTCGGCGAGGTCCGCGGTCGTGGCGTAAGGCGGGCCCTCGGCCGGCACCTCCGGCAGGCGAGGCCCGGTTTGCGCGGATACGGGCGGCACGGTGCGCAGCCGGGCTGCGGCGCCGGCAACGCCATTGATGCCCCGGCAGACATGCGTGGCAAGGTTTGCCACCGAGCCGTGGCGCGAGTAATACAGCACGAGGATGTCGGGCATCGGGACCTGGCCTTGAAGAGGGCAGGCGGCATTTTACAGCCGGCGCCACGGGCTGCTTGACCGGTGGCGGGCGGGTGGCTAGCGTGGCCTGCCATGAGCTTGCCGAATACCCGCTTCCGACTGCTGCTGTGCGTGGCCCTGCTCGGTGCCGGCGCCTGCGCATCGGGCCCCCCGGTCCAGGAGATGAGTGACGCCCGGCAGGCCATCGCGGCGGCCCGCGAGGCCGGTGCCATGACCTTCGACAGCGAGGGGTTGCGCCGCGCCGAAGGCCAGCTGGCCGACGCGGAAGCCCAGCTCCAGCAGCGTGTCTACTGGGACGCCCGGCGGCTGGCGGTCGATGCCAAGGAGACAGCCATTGCCGCGCTCCTGCGCAGCCGCTCCCTGCGGGAGCAGGGAGCGTCGCCCCCGCCGGCAGCGACCTCGCCCGACGGGGTAACACCGGCCCTGCCGTCGCGCTGAAGTCCCCGTGAACGACGGGTTGGCGGCGCGCCGCTTTTTCGTCAGCGGCACGGTCCAGGGCGTGTTCTTCCGCGCCGGCACCGTGCGCATGGCCGGGCAGCTCGGGCTGCGGGGCTATGCGCGCAACCTGCCGGATGGCCGGGTGGAGGTGCTGGCCGTGGGGGCCGCCACGTCGCTGGATGCGCTGGCCGGCTGGCTCGGGCAGGGTCCGCCCCGCGCGACGGTGACGGGCGTGGTCGCGGAGGAACTGTCGCCGGCGGAATGCCCGGGGCTGACTGATTTCAGGACGGGGTGATCTGGTCGCCGGATCTGGCCGCCGGATCTGGCCGCCGGATCGCGCCTGAAGGCGCTCCTACTGCCTGAACCAGCGGGTGCGCAGGCGCTCGAAGACCCGGTCCGGGTAGGCGCGGCTGCCGAGGCTGCCGTTGTAGCGCGCGAGGGCCCGCGTCCAGTTGCCCTTTTCCAGGTCGTAGTAGTGCCGCAGGATCGTGCATCCCATGCGGACGTTTTCCTGGACGTCCAGCAGCGCATAGCCCGGCATGTCCAGTTCGGCGAGCCAGAACCGCATGACCTGCATGAGCCCCTGGGCATTGGCCCGGGACACGGCATAGCGCTGGAAGCCGCTCTCCACGTCGATCACGGCGAGGATCATCTCGGGAGGGAGGCCGACCCGGCTGGCCTCCCGGTGCACGGTGGTGAGGATCTCCAGCCGCTCGCCGGGATCCGGCACCTTCGGCGCCAGCCTGCCGGCCATGTCCGTGAGCCAGACCTCTGCTTCGAACCGGTCCTCGAAGGCCAGCGGTTCCGCGACGGCGGCCTTGAGCTTCTCCCGGAGCACCGGATCCCGGTCCTCGGTGGCCGCTGCCACCAGGACGGGCGCGAGCATCAGTGCCAGCAGGGAGAGCGCGGCACGCCACTGCCCGCCACGCCGGCTAGCCCTGGCGTGGCAACTCGCGGCGGGCCCGCAGGAAGTCCGGTACATTGGTGAGGCCAACCTGTTCCTCGTTGCCGCTCTGCCGGTGACGGTACTCCGCCCTGCCTTCCTTGAGGCCGCGTTCGCCGACCACGAGCCGGTGCGGGATGCCAACCAGGTCGGCATCGGCGAACTTGACGCCGGGGCGGGCGTCCCGGTCGTCGAACAATACCTCGAAACCCGCGGCCTGCAGATCCTTGTACAGCGCGGCCGCGGCCGCCGTGACCGGCTCGGCCTTCTTGGGGTTGATCTCGATGAGGATCACGTCGAAAGGGCTCATGGGCTCCGGCCACAGGATGCCGTTGGCGTCGTGATTCTGCTCGATGGCCGCCCCGACGATGCGGGAGACCCCGATGCCATAGCAGCCCATCGTCATGACGCGCTCCTTGCCGTCCTGGTCGAGGACCACGGCGCGCATGCTCTGGCTGTACTTGTCGCCCAGCTGGAAGATGTGGCCGACTTCGATCCCGCGGGCGATGGTCAGCGAGCCGCCGCCGCCGGGGCTCGGATCACCGGTCTCGACGTTGCGCAGGTCCGCTGCCGCGGGCAGGGGCAGATCGCGCTCCCAGTTGACGCCGGTCAGGTGCGCATCGGCTGCATTGGCACCGCACACGAAGTCCGCCAGGACCAGGGCGCCGTGATCGGCGACCAGCGGGAGCGGCAGGTTGACGGGACCGATGGACCCTACTGGCGCTCCCGTGACGGCCAGCACGCGCTCCGGCGAGGCGAGCCGGAGCGGGCGGGCGACGCCGGGGGCGCGCTCGGCCTTCAGCGGGTTCAGTTCGTGGTCGCCGCGCAGGACCAGGGCCACGAGCCCGCCGTCGCTGCCTTCGACGACCAGCGTCTTCAGGCACTCGCCGGCCCCGACCTGCAGGAAGGCCGTCACTTCCTCGATGGAACGGACCCCCGGGGTGGCGACGCGGGCCAGCGCCTGCCGGCCCGGGGGGCGCGGAATGCCGGGCGGAGCCGCCGGCGCCATTTCGACGTTGGCCGCAAAACTGTCGCCCTCGCACCAGGCAATGCGGTCTTCGCCGGAGTCCGCCAGCACGTGGAATTCCTGCGAACGTGAACCGCCGATCTCGCCGCCGTGGGCATCGACCTTCCGGAAGCGCAGCCCGAGGCGGGTGAAGATCCTGGAGTAGGCCTCCGCCATGGCATCGTAGGTCGCTTCCAGCGAGTGCTGGTCCAGGTGGAAGGAGTAGGCATCCTTCATGATGAACTCACGGGCCCGCATGACGCCGAAGCGCGGGCGGATCTCGTCGCGGAACTTGGTGTTGATCTGGTAGTAGTTCACCGGAAGCTGGCGATAACTGCGGAGCTCGCGCCTTGCCACCTCGGTGACCACTTCCTCGGCGGTCGGCGCGAAGCAATACTCACGGTCGTGGCGGTCGCGGATCCGGAGCAGCAGGTCGCCGTAGACGTCCCAGCGACCCGTCTCCTGCCACAACTCGGCCGGCTGCACCGCAGGCATGAGGATCTCGAGCGCGCCGGCCCGGTCCATTTCCTCGCGCACGATGCGCTCAACCTTGCGCAGCACCCGGAGGCCCAAAGGCATCCACGTGAACAGGCCGGAGGAGAGGCGGCGAATGAGGCCGGCGCGCAACATCAGCTGGTGGCTGATGATCTCGGCATCGGCGGGGACTTCCTTCAGTGTCGCGAGCGGCAGTTGGGACAGGCGCATGTCGAACAGGTCTCTGGCGGGCCCGGAGGTGCTGGCGCGGCATTCTAGCCCGCAGGGCCGGCCTTGTCCCCGCGGCAAGGCGGCTGTATCTGGGTGTCCCGCCGTGGCAATATGCCTCGCATCAGCGTGATCTGCCGCTGGAGTGCGGGAGCAGCTATGCCAGAGCCGGGCGACATCGAGCCAGCCCCCAGGCGGCGGGCGATCTACCTCCTGCCGAACCTGCTGACGACCGGCACGCTGTTCGCGGGCTTCTACGGCATCGTCGCGTCGATCGACGGCAACTACCAGCCGGCCTGCATCGCCGTGTTCATCGCGGCCCTGCTCGACGGCATGGATGGCCGCCTGGCGCGCCTGACGCACACCGAATCCGAATTCGGGAAGCAATACGACAGCCTGGCCGACATGGTCGCGTTCGGCATGGCGCCGGCCATCATCGTCTACCTGTGGGGCCTCAAGGCCCTCGCCGAGTACGGCTGGGCCTGGGGCAAGCTGGGCTGGCTGGCCGCGTTCCTCTACGCGGTGGCCGCGGCGCTCCGGCTGGCACGCTTCAACGTGGCCTCGAAGACGAGCGACCGCCGCTTCTTCGAAGGCCTGCCGAGCCCGTCCGCTGCCGGACTCGTGGCCAGCATGGTCTGGCTGCAGTCCGACCTGGGCCTGGGTGGCCTGCCGGCGCTGGCTTTCAGCACGGCCGTCACCGTGGCCGCGGGCGTCCTGATGGTCTCGGGATTTGCCTACTACAGCTTCAAGGAGCTCGGGCCGCGCGGCCGGATCTCCTTCGCCTACGCCTTCGTGATTCCACTGATCTTCGTGCTGATCGCCCTCGATCCGCCGAAAGTGTGCTTCATCATTGCGTCGCTCTACGCACTGTCCGGCATCGCCAACGCGGCATGGCGGCGGCAGCGCCGGCACACCGGTCGCACTCGCCGGCACGCCGGCGGGCCCAGCACGGGACCCTGAGATCCCGGCGCTCCCGTCCATGACCGCTTCAACGAAACGCCTTACCGACCGGCAGGTTGCTGCCCTGGACGCCATGGGCATCGCCGTGTGGACGCCTCGCGCGGAACTTGCCGCGCCGGCGCTCGTAACCCCGGCCTCGGCGCCGGCCGCTGCGGGTGCGGCTGGCCCTGGTCCTGCGGGCTGGGAAGGACTGGAGCGTGAGGCGCTGGCCTGCACGAAGTGCGCGCTCCACGCGACCCGCACCCGGGTCGTCTTCGGCGTCGGCGACCGGGGCGCGTCCTGGATGGTGATCGGCGAGGCACCCGGTGCCGACGAGGACCGGCAGGGCGAGCCCTTCGTCGGGCGGGCCGGCCAGCTGCTGAACGAGATGCTGCGCGCGGCGGGCGTCCGTCGCGAGCAGGTCTACATCGCCAACATACTCAAGTGTCGCCCGCCAGAGAATCGGGACCCAAGGCCCGAGGAATCAGCGAGTTGTGAGGGATACCTGCAGCGCCAGATTGCCCTGGTGCAGCCCGGCCTGCTGCTGGCGGTCGGACGGATTGCCGCCCAGAACCTGCTCGGGGTGGACACGCCGATCGGCCAGCTGCGCGGCCGCGTCCACCGCTACGGGGCCGCGGGCATTCCCCTGGTGGTGACCTACCACCCGGCGTACCTGCTGCGCAGTCCCGGGCAGAAGCGCAAGTCCTGGGACGATCTCTGCCTTGCGCGAGCCACGGTCCCGCCGCTTCGCGGCCCGGTGGCCGGTCCCCGGCTGCAGGCCGTTGCCCCGGAAGATGAGCGCTGAACTCCAGGCAGTGCCTGCCACCATCCGCGAGATGCGGCAGACGGACGTGACCGTCGTGGCCACGATCGAGCAGGGCGCCTACGAGTTCCCCTGGAGCCCCGGCATCTTCCGCGACTGCCTGCTCGCCGGCTACACCAGCCTGGTTCTCGAGCACAGCGGCAAGGTGATCGGTTACGGCATCGTGTCGGTGGCGGCCGCCGAGGCCCACCTGCTGAACCTGGCCCTCTCCGGGTCGGCCCGCGGCATGGGCAATGGCCGCCGACTCCTGCATCACCTGATGGACCTGGCCCGCCTCGCCGGCGCCGAGGGCATGTACCTCGAGGTGCGCCCCTCGAACGTGCGGGCGCTCGCGCTCTACGAGCGCTCGGGCTTCGAGGTGCTTGGCCGGCGCCGGGGCTATTACCGGGCGCGGGGTGGCACCGAAGACGCGGTGGTGCTGGTCCACCGTTTCCGCCGGCGGCGCTGACCAAGGGTGGAGAACTACTCCTGGCGCAGCCGGCCCGTGCTGGCCTGGGCACTCTACGACTGGGCGAATTCAGCCTTCGCACTTGCCGTGCTGACGGCATTCGTGCCGGTGATGCTCGCCGGCGCCTGGAATGACGGCGCGCCAAGCACCGTCACGACGTTCCGCCTGGGACTCGCGAACGGCCTGGCCAGCCTGATCGTCGTGCTCCTGGCGCCGCTGCTCGGCGCCATGACCGACCAGGCCCGGCGCCGGAAGCCGTGGCTCGCGCTGTTCACCCTCGTCGGCGTGATGGCCACCATGCTGCTCGCTGCAATTCCCCCCGGTGCCTGGCAGCTGGCGATGGTCGGGTTCGTGATCGCCTCCGTGGGGTTCTTCGCCGCCAACAGCCTCTACGACGCCATGCTCATCGACGTGGCCGAGCCCGCGTCCTTCGACCGGGTATCCGCCTTCGGCTACGGCCTCGGCTATCTCGGCGGGGCGCTGCTCTTCACCGTCAGCGTGATCCTTCTGTCACGGCCGGCAGCCTTCGGCCTGGAGGGCCCGACGGCGGCGATCCAGCTGACCTTCGTCCTCGTCGGCATCTGGTGGGCGTCGTTCTCGGTACCACTGCTGCTGTGGGTCAGGGAGCGGCACGCCGGCCCGGCGCCTGCCGCCGGCGCTTTCCGCGCCGGACTTGGCCAGCTCCGGAACACCGTGCGCAACCTCGGCCGCGACCGCAACCTGCTGTGGTTCCTCGCTGCCTACTGGCTGTACATCGACGGCGTGTACACCATCATCAAGATGGCGGTGGATTACGGGCTTTCGCAGGGCCTGTCGGCCACGGACGTGACCGGCGCGATCCTGCTGACGAACTTTCTCGGCTTCCCCGCTGCGATTGCCTTCGGGGCACTGGGCACCCGCATCGGGCCGCGCCGGGCCATCTACCTGGCGCTGGTGGTCTACATCGTTGCCACGGCACTGGCCGTCTTCCTGACCACGGCTCCGCAGTTCTACGGGCTTGCGGCCACCATCGGCCTCGTCCAGGGCGGCGTGCAGTCGCTCAGCCGCTCGCTCTACGCGCGGCTGATCCCGGCGGAGAAGAGCGGGGAGTACTTCGGGTTCTTCAACATGCTGGGGAAGTTTTCGTCGATCCTGGGCCCGGTGCTGGCGGGAACCGTGGCCCTGGTGGCGGGCAGCCAGCGCGTTGGCATCCTGTCCATCGTCCTGCTGTTCAGCGCGGGGCTCCTGCTGTTGACCCGGGTGCGGGTGCCGGCGGCACGCGCAGCATCCTGACCAGCCGCGCGTAGCGCTGCACCTCGGCCACGGTGGGCGTCTGTTCGTAGCGCAGCCGCAGGTAGTGGCCCGCCAGGGCCTGCACGGCGGCGGCCAGGTCCGGGCGCAGCGCCGCCACCGCGGCCGCATATTCGGCCGGGCCCTCGTGGGGAGCGCGTGGCCGCACGGCCCTGCCCAGCCGGCGACACAGGCGCTGCCAGATGACCGCGACCCGGTCGGGCCGGGCCGGGCTGGACCGCAGCCCGGCCAGCGTGAGGGCGAGGAGCACGAAGCTCACCGTGATCGCGCATACCAGCGCAATGTCGCGCAGGGACGGTGACCGGAAGCCCAGGCCTTCGAGCAGGGCCGACTGCTCGTCCGGTCCGAAGGCGAGCACCCAGCGATCCCAGGTCGCATTGAGCGCGTCCCAGCTCAGGGCTACGCGTTGGAACCAGGCGCCTCCGCCGAGCAAGGGCAGCGTATCGCCCTGCAGGCCGGGCAGGGCGGCATCGAGGCCGCTCTCGATCCGTTCGGGCGCCACCGCAGCCGTCGGGTCGTACCGCACCCACCGCCCGTCCAGCCAGACTTCCGTCCAGGCGTGCGCATCGGACTGCCGGACGATCCAGTAGTCCGCCACCGGATTCCGCTCGCCGCCCTGGTAGCCGGCGACGACGCGGGCCGGGAGGCCCGCCGCCCGGGCGAGGACGGCGAATGCAGAGGCGTAGTGCTCGCAGAATCCGGCGCGCGTGCCGAAGAGGAAGTCGTCCACGGGCTGCTCGCCCAGCGCGGGCGGTTGCAGGGTGTAGAAGAACTCCTGTTCCCGGAACATGAGGAGTACCCGTCGCAGGAAATCCTCGTCCGACGTGGAGTCCCGGCGAAGGTCCCGGCCCAGCGCGACCGCGCGCGGGTTGGCGCGGCCCGCCAGGTCCCGGTTCACGCGTTCCGGCGGCCTGGGGTCCCGGAAGCTGCCGGTGCCCACGGATCTTCCGTTCCAGGCGATGCGCCGGTCCAGCGGCTGCCTGGCCAGGAGTTCGAGCGTGCCGGCGAGGCGGCTCTGGGGCGCGTCCCAGCTCAGCGGCGTCTCGAGCGGCAGCAGCCACCTCTGCTGATTGGGTTCGAGCGTGATCTCATAGCTGTACACCCGTTGGCCCGTGGCCGGCGGCAGCGCGTAGTTGCGCAGCGGGGGCAGTCGCTCCCGGAGGGAGTCGGGCTGTGTGCGCCAGCGGCGCCCGTCGAAGCGCTCGAGGACGGGCCCCCGCCAGTACAGGTCGGCCGGCAGGGGGCTCGGGCCCGTGAAGCGGACCCGGAACGCCACGTCGTCCGACTGGGCGAGTTCGGTGATGTCGCCGGGGCTCATCTGGTCCGAGAGCCCCGTCTGGCCGCCGCCCGGAGCGGGCAGGGCCCAGAAGGGACCCGGCAGGCGCGGGAAGAGCACGAAGAGTGCCAGGGCCAGGGGCAGTGCCTGCAGGAGCAGGCGGCCCATCATCCTGCCGGCCATCGCCGGCGCCAGCAGTCCGGCGGGACGTGCACTTTGCAGCAGTGCCAGGATACCCATGACGATGCCGGCTGCGAGCTGCGGGATCGAAGCGACGGATTGCTCGCGCAGGAAGCCGGCAAACAGCACGAACCAGGCGATCAGGATCACGATGCTCCGGTCACGCGTCGAATGGGTTTCGAGGAGCTTCAGGGCGAGCATGAGAATGAGGAGTGCCGAGCCCGCGTCGAGCCCGGATATCCGGCGGTAGGCCAGGACGACGGCGAAGGAGCCGGCCAGGGTGAGGGCCGCCCGCAGGATCTTGCCCGGCAGGCTCCAGCCCCAGCGTGCTGCACCGACCCTCCAGGCCACGGAGCCGCAGAGCCCGGCGATCACCCAGGGCTGCACCGATCCCGCATGGGGCACGACGGCGACGGCAATCAGCAGTGCCAGCCAGGCGAGCTGGCCGAATGACGTCGGGCTGCGGCCGGTGTTGCCGGCAACGGTCCCTGGCGCTTCCCACTCGTGGGTGGAATCACGCAGGGCAGGCGCGCCCGGCTCACTGCTCACGGGCTGGACCCCGCGCCAGGGCGGCGGATGTGTCGAAGGTGGCGAGGACCGCGAGGCAGCGGTGGTAATGGTCCGCACCGGCCATGGGCTGGAGTTCCAACCCCGGCAGTCGCAAGCCGAAGAACTGGCCGGCGGCATCCGCGTCGATGACCAGGCGCGCCAGCACTGAGAGCCGCTCCTCCGGATCGGCTGCCGGAATCGCCTGCCACTCCAGCCAGGCGGAGCCTGCGCCGCTGCGATAGTCCTTGGCGAGCAGCTGGCCCGTGCGCGCCCAGGCCTTCCACGCTATCCGCGACAGGGACTCGCCGGCCAGCGGCGGGCGCAGGCCGACGAACTCGTCCGTCCCCCGCACGGCTTCTCCGGCGTTCTCGAAATCGGCACCGGCAGGCGGCAGGCGGACGCTCGCGCCCGGCGCAGGGCGCGGGTAGACGAGCAACTCCCGCTCGGGATACAGCAGCGCCCAGGATTCGAAGAGGCCCAGCGGGTGGCGCGTGCTCACGCGGATCTCCGGGCAGCGCAGGCGGCCGCGTTGGTCAGTGGGGAGCCTGAGCGTGAGTGCAGCGGCGCCACCGGCGGGGAGATCCACGGTCGGCGTCCGCTGTCCCGCCGGCCCGGCCGTTATCTGCCAGCGTGGAGCCCGGCCCGGGTTGGTGAGATGCAGGGTGCATTCCATGAGTTCGCCCGCGAAGACGGGCGTGCAGCCGCTGACCGACAGGCGCAGTCCCGCGAGGTTTCGCTGGCAATGATGGATGCTGACCACGGCCACGGCCGTGAGGATGAAGGCCAGCGCGAAGCCCATGTTGTTGCTGTAGTTCAGCGCGCCGAGCAGCATGGTGAAGAACACCAGGCCGAATACCAGGCCGCTCCGCGTGGGCAGGATGTAGACGCGTCCCTGGTGCAGCTCGACGAACTCGCCATCGGGACCCTGGCGACGCCTGGCCCAGCGCCGGACCTGTCGTTTCAGGAAGGAGGGCAGGCGGCGCCGCGGCCTGCTCGCTGCGGCGCCCATCTCAGGGAACCGGCACTGACTCCAGCACGAGGCGTGCCGGGTCGCGGAGGGCGGCGGTGCCACCCTGCCGGGGCCGCAGGCGGTGGCCGGCGACCGCGGCGAACACCGCCTTGACGTCCTCGGGATGGACGCCCGGATGACCATGGATCAGGGCCCAGCACCGGGCCGCGTTGACCAGGTCCTGGGCTCCCCGGGGGGACAGCCCAAGGTCGAACTGGGCGGACTGGCGCGTGAAGCGCACCAGCGATTGCACGTAGTCGAGGAGCGCGTCGGAGAGGAACAGCTCCCGTGCAGACGCGCGGAGTGCCACCAGTCCCGCGACGTCTATGACCGGGCGGAGATCTCCGAGCATCGCGCGGCGGTCGTCGCCCTTCAGCAGCTTGCGCTCGAGCGCCTCGCCCGGATAGCCGAGGCCGATGCGCATCAGGAACCGGTCGAGCTGCGATTCGGGCAGCGGGAAGGTGCCGGCCTGGTGCAGCGGATTCTGCGTGGCGATCACGAAGAAGGGTGCGGGCAGCGCGTGCGTGTGCCCGTCGAGGGTGACCTGGTGTTCCTCCATGGCCTCGAGGAGCGCACTCTGCGCCTTCGGGGTGGCCCGGTTGATCTCGTCGGCCAGGACCACGTGGGAAAAGACCGGGCCCGGGTGGAAGCGGAACGTGGAGGTGGACTGCTCCAGGATCGACATGCCGACGATGTCGGCGGGCAGCATGTCGCTGGTGAACTGGATGCGGCGAAAGGACAGTCCCAGACCGCCTGCCAGGGAACGGGCGAGCAGCGTCTTGCCCACGCCCGGCACGTCCTCGATCAGCAGGTGGCCGCCGGCCAGCAGGCAGGTGAACGCCAGCTGTATCTCCGCCGGCTTGCCGAGGATCACCTGGCCGATCTCGGCCCCGACCTGGTCCGCCAGCTGGCGGGCGCGGTGCAGTTCCTCCTTGCCCGCCAGTGCCGTGACGTTCGCCGCCATGCTGCGTTCCAATCCGGGTATTCCGGTCCGACGATACCACGGCATCTTGCCGGAACCCCCGGGGCCGGAGCGCGAACTGGGGCACAGAATTGGCCGCCTTGCGCCATACTTCGGGGCCAAGGTCCCACCACGGAGTCCCGCATGCCACGCGATCCGAACAAGCCCGTCCCCGAGCAGTACCGGGCGGTCCTCGCTCCGGAACCGTTCGGCGTGCTCTTCGAGGAGCACACCGAGCGGCCATTCACCAGCCCGCTGAACGGCGAGAAGCGCTCGGGGACCTTCATCTGCGCCGCCTGTCACTCGCCGCTGTTCACGACGTCCGGGAAGTTCGACAGCGGCACGGGCTGGCCCAGCTTCTTCCAGCCCGTTGCCGAATCGAGCGTCGCGACGAAGCGTGACTTTCACCTGATCGTGCCCAGGACTGAATACCATTGCGCCCGCTGCGGGGGGCACCAGGGGCACGTCTTCAAGGATGGCCCGGCGCCAACCGGGCTGCGCTACTGCAACACCGGCCTCGCCCTGAAGTTCATCCCCGATGGCGAGCCGCTGCCCGACCTGCGGTAGATGCAGAGGCACCGGGTTTGGTAGATGCAGAGGCACCGGGTTTGGTATCTGGGTATTTGCGCGGCGTTGCCGCGCAAATACCCAGAT
>CAZTGY010000031.1:0-1955 GCA_964613445.1 uncultured Chromatiaceae bacterium
GTTTTTGGCGCGGCGCGGCCCCCCAAATCCCCAGACCCCAACCCCGGTGCCTCTGCTACCCGGCCGGGCCAGCGGGTCCCGCGGGCCAGCCGGTGCAGTCGATGCCGCGCTTGTCGAGGACGAGCTTCCAGTTCTGGTTTGCCAGGCCTGCTGCCGACAGCGTGTCGCGCCAGTCGGCGCAGGCGCCCGCGAGCACTTCGTCGAACTTCGCCAGGTTGCCCTTCGCGAGCAGCAGGATGGCCGCATGCACCCGGGGCGGCGGTGCGACGGCGCCCATGGGCAGCCCGGTGTTCGCGAGCTTGGTGGTGACGTAGTCCCGGTGCTCCGGCGCGAAGCTGCGCTGGATCTCCTTCAGGATGGACATCTCCAGCTGGTAGGCGGCAGGCAGGTTGCGGATGCTCATCAGACGGGACCGACGACCGGCGTCCAGGTCTGCACGCGGCGGGCCCGCCGCATCTCGCCGGATTCGCCCTCGTGACTCACCGGCTTGCCCGGCTGCAGCCCCGCGGGCGGCTCCCGGAGGGTGTTCAGGTTGATCGCCGACTGGGCGCCCCGGCCGGACAGCAGCACTGCCCCCACGTAGGTGCCGCACTCCTTGCAGATCAGGAAGTCGGCGGTACGCAGCGCGAAGCGGTAGCGGCGCAGGAATTCGGGCCGCTCGAAACGGAACTTGACCTCGCCCAGGGGATCCGAGGTGTGCCGGGCCCCGTGCCCGCGGCAGAACGCGCACTGGCAGACCCGCACGGGCCAGCGCCGGGCCGGAAGGGCCGTGACGTAAGTGTAGGCAATGGCCCCGCAATGGCAGGCACCGTCGAAAGACCGGGGCTCGGCCGGCTCCGCCGCCCGGGCCTTCGGGGTCCTGACGGCCCGCGGCGGGCGGGCGGCCGTGGTGACGCGCTTGCGGGCAGCCTGCTTCTTGCGTTTCACCAGACCCTTGTAACGCGGCACGGCCGCGGCCGCCAAGCCCCCGGGGCCCCGGGTCGCGGCGCAAGGCCCGCCGGGCAGGCCACCTGACCGCGTCGTCAGGGCCCGGGAAGCGGCGCCCACGCCGTGAGTACCCGGGACGGCTCCCCCGGCCGGGTCCAGGCGTAGACGAGCCTGTCCCGGCCGTTGATCATCTGGGGAAATCCCGCGCTGCGGGACACGTCGCCCTCGGCGATGACCTGCACCGGGCCGGGCGCGCCCGCCACGGGTATGCGCCGCTGGCGGAGCTGCCCGTCGCCACTGGCCGACTTGCCGGTCCAGGTCACCAGCGCCGAATCGTCGGCGAGCAGCGTCACGTCCGTGCGCCCGCTCACGGCGCCCTCGTCCACCACGACCGGCGCCGCGAACGTGCGGCCGCCGTCGGTGGACCAGGCGAGCTGCACGCGCGGCTGCCGGTTCGGCGCCGTGAACCAGGCCACGGCGACGCGCTGGCCCCGGGCCGCAATCGTCGAGCCGTTCACCGGGCAGCCGGCAATCTGCCAGCCGTCGTTGGCGACGATCACCGGCGGCTCCCACCGGCCATTCGCATAGCGGCTGACGGCGATGTCCCGGATCTCGTCGGGCGTGCGGTCCCGCCAGGTGACGACGGGACCCGCCGCGGCCACCGCCACGTCGGTGGCGCAGCAGTCGCAGGCGAGCCGGTCGATCTCGCCGCTCTCCCGGATCCTGCCGTCGAAGCCTATCCGGGCAAAGCGCACCGTCATCCCGCCGACGCCCTCCTCCCGCGGGCCCTTGCCGGTGTCCTGCTGGGTGTTCCGGCCGTCGAGCCAGACGGCGCCGAAGCCGTCTCCCCAGGGGAACAGGGTCGCGAAGCCGTGCTCGGTGCGCGTGCCGTCGGTATGGGGCGTGAAGGGCGCGCCCCAGGTGATGCCGCCATCGCGGGAGATGGCCAGTGCCAGGTCGTAGGAATAGGTGCCCCCGGCCTGCATCACCAGCCGGTGGGCCACCCAGTCCTTCGCGGTGATCGGCGT
>CAZTGY010000031.1:1965-15009 GCA_964613445.1 uncultured Chromatiaceae bacterium
TGGGCGACCACCGGTCGCCCTCGAGGGTGGCGAACTTGAGGGCGTGGATCTTCTCGCCCGTCGGCTCCAGCCAGCTCATCACGACGCTGCCGGAGGGCGTCAGGGCCAGGTGCGGGGCCATGCTCCCTGGTCCGGCGGGCGAGGGAATGCTTACCACCTGTGCCTGGCCCGGCACGGCGCCGAGCCAGGCCAGGCAGAGTCCTGCCAATGCCATCTGCGTTCGCATCATCCTGAACCTCCAGCGGGGCTGTCGACAGGCAGTATCCGGCCCGACCGGTGGCGGGCACAATGGCCGTGGTCTGCGGCACAGCGCCGCGGGAGGCTCTGCATGCGCCGGCTGCTGGTTCCGCTCCTGGTGATACTGATCGGCGCCGTCACCCTGTGGCAGCAACCAGGTGCGGAGCGCAATGGCGCAGGACAGCGCCCGGCAGCCGGCCTGCCGGCGGAGGCCGTCGCCACCGTCGGGCTCATCCGGCAGGGCGGACCCTTCCCCTACCGGCAGGATGGCAAGGCCTTCGGCAACCGCGAGGGCCTGTTGCCGGATCAGGCCCGTGGCTATTACCGGGAATACACCGTCCCGACGCCGGGCTCACCCGACCGGGGCGCGCGCCGGATCGTCACGGGCGGCTCGCCGCCGTCGGCCTGGTACTACACCGACGATCACTACCGCAGCTTCCGGCCCTTTGCTCCGGACGAGGTGTCGCTGCCATGAACCGGGAAGAACTGGCCGAGACGCTGCCAGAGGCCGATCGAGCGGGCGTGTTCAGCCTGCCGGCCCACGACATCCCCGTCCTGGTGGAGGTGGCCGGCACGCGTGGCTTCGCGGTGTTCCGCCTCAGTCTCGCCGGCTGCACCGAGAGCGGCGAGGTGCTCGCCCGCCTCGGTGAGCAGCTGCACTTCCCGGAGTGGTACGGGCAGAACTGGGATGCCCTGGCGGACTGCCTGACGGACTTCAGCTGGCGCGAGGCCGAGGGCTACGTGCTGGTGCTGGAGCAGCTGGGCGACTTCCGCGCGGCCGGCGACGACGACTTCGACACGCTCATCGAGATCCTGAGCGATGCGTCGGCCAGCTGGGGAGTGATGGGAATTCCCTTCTGGGCGTTCCTGGTACTCGAGCCCTGAACGACCGGGAAGCCGTAGGAGCGCCTTCAGGCGCGACGATTTCCGTCGCGCCTGAAGGCGCTCCTGCAGTCGGCCAGCCGGACGTCCAGAGAAGTCAGGCCCGGCGACGCGCCAGGCCGAGGAGGCCGAGCCCTGAGCCGAACAGCCACACGGCGGCCGGCACCGGCACCACGCTGACATCGCCATCCACCACGGCCCAGGCGTTGTAGAAGCTGCCTACCTTGTCCTGCGGACGCTGCGCGCCGGAGGGGCCGAAGTACCAGGCGTAGGCAGCGGGCAGGCCGAAATCGATGCCCGTGCTGTCGGTGGTGGTGTCCTGCCCGTACCAGTAGAAGTTGCTGGCGCCCAGGTTCGAGAACGGGGCAGTGTTCTGCCACTTCGGGCAGCCCACGCAGGCGGGGTTCGGCGTCCCGCTCGTGGTGTAGTAGGCCAGGTTGGCGAGCGTGTCGTAGAACAGCGACGCCAGCTCGGCGGCCTGGGGACCCGTGCTCACCACGTTGTAGCCGCAGTCGCCCCCGCTGTAGGAAACGAGCGAGTTCACCGCGCAGCCATCGTTGCCGATGTCGTACATCTCAGGCAGCCGCCAGGTGCTGATGCCCAGGTAGCTGGCGCTGTTCATCGCCGTGATCCAGGCGTTGGCCGTGGCCCACTCCATGCGGCCCTGGGCGTTGATGCCCGAGACGCCAAAGGTGGTGGTCAGCGCCAGGTTCGCGTTGGCAAGCCAGGTGATGTCGAGGGTGTTGTCGTAGTAGGCCTCGAAGGAACCGGGGCTGCCGTTGAGGTCGCGGCCCACGAGGGCCGCGTTGGCAGCGGCCGACACGGTGCAGAGCACGAGGACGCTGACGAGGGTCTTGATGCGCATGATGCGATTACCTCTGTTCTTGCTGCCGGCTCAGGCCGCGAGCTTGCGGCGGGCCAGGCCCATGAGGCCCAGGGCGGAACCGAAGAGCCAGACGGCGCCCGGAACCGGGACCGGCGTGAAGGTGAATGTCAGCTGCTGGTAGCTGGCGGTGCCGGCGCTCTCGGACAGGGCCCGCTTGATCTTCAGCTCCAGCTCGCCCGTGCCGAGGATGCTCAGGTCCACCCGGCAGCGGTCAATGGCGGCGGTGTTCGTGGGAACGGCCGCCTGGCCGCAGGTCGCCGGTACGGCGGCGCTGGTCAGGCCGGTGCGGAACGATGAGACGTTATAGCCAGAGCGGTATCCGGTGGTGCTGCACACATCGGTCGAGGCGAAGCTGACCGTGTTGCAGTAGCCCGTATTGCCGAGGATCTCACTGCCGGCGGGCAGCGCGTTGGCCGGGCTCGTGACCGGCGTGTAGGTGGGGGCAAGTGTGGTGGTGCCGTTGATCATCGCGGAGTATTCGCTGCCGCCGCCGATGAAGGTCCAGGCGAGACCCGTAAGGGTGATGTTGCCGGCACCGTCATCCACCGCCGTACCCGTACCGCAGCCGTCGCAGATGACCGGGTTGGTACCGAAGGAATTCAGGTACGTGACGTTGTTGAGGATGTAGGTCGTGGACGCCTGGGCGCCGGTCGACAGCAGCACGAGAATCGCGGCGGACAGCAGATGCTTGAACATGGTTTTCCCCACTTGAATTGACGGATGTGTATTGCGTCATGTCGTGCGGCGCGGCATGCCTGCCGTGCCGCCCCCGAATTCTTCTGCTCGGGTGGCAGCCGTGCCTCGCGGACGGCCGCCCGGACTTTGGCGGGACATTGCCCAAAATTAATGAGTTTGGCAATCGCGGACCGGACATAACGTGGCGAGCCCGGGGAATCGCCAAACTGTCCGCGCTGTGGCTACGCCATCCCGCGCCCTGCTCAGAACCAGCGGGCCAGCACCCGCCGGGTCCGGTGCTTCACGCCGTCGTCGATGTACGCGGCGACCGTGCCCACTGCCAGGACGAGCACGCTGAGGTCATCGGTGAAACCGGCGACAGGAGCCAGGTCCGGGACCGCATCCAGCGGCACGATGAAATAGGCCAGTGCGCCATACACCGTGGCCCTGGCCCAGCGCGGCGTTTCCGGACGCCGCGCGGCGAAATACAGCCAGAGCGCCTTTTCCACCAGCTCGCGGCCGGCGGCCCGCGCGACGCGCACCAGCTTCTCCCGGAACCGCGGCTCCGAGTAGCGATAGATGACGGGCAAGGCCTGCATCGCGGTTACTCGATCGGCGCGTTGCGGCCCGGGACGACCTTCGGCGAGTCCCCGCCCGGCGTCCAGATCTGCCGGGGTGCGTACCCCTCGCTGCGCATGAAGTGCTCGGTGTAGACGATCCGGTCCGGATCGATGCGCAGGAGCTGGCCCCGGGGCGGCTTCAGGGTGAGCTTGCCGAGTTCGAAGCTCGAGGCCACCCACTTGAACACCTTCATGCCGTGCTCCCACTCGGGCGTGTCGACGTCCAGCAGCGTGCCCTTGCCGAAGAACTGTGCGCCCATTACGCAGGCCCAGCCCGCCATCGGGTTGGCAATCGCGAAGGAGAGGCGCGGGTCCCGCCGCAGGGCATGCACCTTCGGGCTGTTTGGCTGGGGAAAGATGTACAGGCTGAAGGCGTCGTTGTAGAACTCGACGGGGCTGACGATCGGCGAGCCGTCCTTCCTCACGGTGCCCAGGTAACCGATGTTGGTGAGAGTCAGCACCCGCTGGATACGGCTCTCCAGCAGCTTCTTCGGCATCACCTGGGTGGGCCAGGGCTCCTGCTCGAGCCATTTGTGCGCAACGCTCACGGGTCGGTCTCCTGTTGTCTGGAATCGTCCGGGGCGATGCTGACCCTGCACAGGGCCGGGCGCAAGTCGGCGTCCAGCTCGTGCGACAAAAAGTCGCTGATATCCCGGGCAATGAGGCCGGGCTCCTCCAGGTACGGGTAGTGCCCGAGGCCCGGGTGCTTGCGGACCAGCGTCGGGGCCCCGGTCAGCCAGTGGGCGAACACGTCCGCCTCCAGGTGCATCAGGGTGCGGTTGTCGAGCCCCCAGAGGATCAGCGTCGGCGCCCGCACCTTCGCGAGCATCGCCTGCGGATCGCCGGTGCGGAAGTTGGCCAGGTACAGAGCGCTGATCTCACGGCCGCCCGCGCGGCGATTCATGTCGTAGGTCATCGTCACCAGTTCCGCCGATGGCTGGTGCGGAGGCACGAAGTTCTCCTGCAGGGATTTCGCCCAGAACCGGCGGGAGCGCAGCCGCTCCTCGACCCACCCGGCCAGCCGCGAGGACGGCGGCCGGAGGGGGTTGGTCGCTGCCGTCCGCGGCATGCCGGCCGAATTGATGAGCACGAGCCGGGATACCTGGTCCGGGTACGTCGCGGCGTAGCGGAACGCCGCGATGCCGCCGGAGGACGTGCCCACCAGCGCCACGGGCGGGACCTTAAGGTGCGCGAGCAGTCCGTGCACGAGCTCGATGTTGCGCTCGACGCCGTAGCCCAGGGTCGGATCGGGGCCGGTCAGGCCGGCGCCGGACAGGTCCAGCCGGATCACGCGATAGCGGTCATCCAGCCGGTCGGACAGCGCGTCCCAGCTGCGCAGGCTCAGGAACGATGCGTGCAGCAGGACGACGGCGGGCCCGCTCCCGCGGTCGACGTAGTGGACCCGGACCCCGTCCACGTCCACGAAGCGGGAATCCGGCAGCTGGTAGCGCCTGGCGAGCTCATCGAGGGGCAGCTCGAACCAGCCGCGGTCCAGGGCGAGGGCACCGAGGCCGGCAGCCAGCGCCGCCAGGATCCCCGCGAGCTTGAGCACACGGGCGACGATTCTCATGGCTGCCGGCCCGGACGGACGCGCGCCGCGAACCCGGCAATTTCCCGGTTGAAGCGCCCGGGCTGCTCGGCAAAGGTCGCGTGGCCTGCATCCGGGTAGAGGGACAGCTGCGCATCCGGCAACTGCGCCGCCAGGGCGCGCATCTGGTCCGGCGTGGCGCCGCGATCCCGGTCGCCCTGGATGAAGAGCACCGGGAGACGCAGGCGCGGAACCAGGTCGGCGTTGTCCATCGTGCGGCTCGCCATGGCGCGCCGGGCGTAGGCGGGGAGCATGAGCGTCCCCGCATACATGATCCGCGCCATGTCGTCGGGCAGGGGCGCGGCGGACATGAGCGAGACGAACTGGTCGCCCCGCGCGAGCGCCTGGGCGATGTCCGGCGGGTAGCCCTGGTTTGCCGCGCGCATCGCCTTGCCGGCTTCCGGCAGCGCCGGGTTGAGCGCCGCCGACATGAGCCCCCCGTGGGAGCCGGCGAGGACGAGGCCGGCGACGCTGGCGGTCCCGTACTCCCGGACGTAGTCCGCAATCCAGTAGCCGCCAGCCGACCAGCCCACCAGCACGGGGCGCGTGACCGCCTTCGCCTTCAGCACCGTGGCGATGTCGCCGGCCCAGGGCCGGGAGCCGGCATAGGCCGCTTCGGTCCAGGGCTTCCCGGAGCAACCGTGGCCCCGCAGGTCGAGGGCCAGCAGGCGGTAGTCGCGGGCCAGTGCCGAGTCGAACTGGCGCTTGAACACCGCGTAGGTCTGGGAATAGCCATGGATGAAGACCAGCGGGGGCCCCTGCGGGTTGCCCGCCTCGGCCACGCACAGCGGCACGCCGTCCGGCGCCGCGACGAAGCCGACGTCAGGATCGCCGGCCAGAACCGTGCTGGCGGTGCCGAGCACCGCCAGCACGGCCAGGGCTACCTGCCGCCGAAGTCGTAGCGGACGGTCATGCCCCACGTCGCCCCCGGGGCGAGCGAAGCGCCGTAGTTGTTGGCAAAGCCGATGACGAATGAGTTGGAGACATAGTCCTCGTCCGTGACGTTCTTGCCCCACAGGCTAACCGTCCAGTCGCGGTTTGGCAGCCCCAGCGTCAGGTTCAGGTCGAGCAGGGTGCGGGACGGCAGGTAGGCGAGGTTCAGGACCTCGGCGTACTGCTTGTCCTGGTAGCTCACGTCGCCGCGCAACGCATACTCCCACTCGCCGATCTCGTCCCGGTACTCGAGGCCGGCGGACAGCATGGTCTTGGGCGTGCGTGCCAGCTGGTTGCCGCCGATGGGCGAGCCGAAGGCGTCCGGCCGGGGCGGACGGACGACGGTGACGACGGGGCAGACCGGATCCGCGCTGTTCGCGCACTGGGAGCCGAGGCCGAAGTCGACGACGCCGTCATCGAACTCGGGGCTGGCGTAGGAGGCCGTGAAGTTGACGGTCCAGTTCTCGCCGAGCGCGGCGAAGGCCTCCAGCTCGGCACCCAGGGACTCGGCGCCGCTGGCGTTGGTGATGAAGTTGGCGTCGGTCGCCGGGCTCGCCGGGTTGTAGGGGATCAGGTCGGCCGTCGGCAGCTGGAGGTCCTTCCAGTCGATGTAGAACACGTTGTAGTTAACCTGCAGCATCCCGTCGAACAGGGTCTGCTTGGCGCCTATCTCGTAGGTCCAGTTGGTTTCCTGGTCGTAGGTCTCGTAGCCGGGATCGGCGGTGATCGTATTGAAGCCACCGGCCTTGGAACCCTTGGCTCCCGAGGCGTACACCATCAGCTCGGACGTGAACTGGGCCTTGATGCTGATGCGTGGCGTGAAGTCATAGAAGGTGTTGGACGGCAGGGGCCCGGACGTCTGCGCACGCTCCTCCGCCGCATACCGCGCTTCCAGATCGAGGGTGTAGATGTCGAGGAAGTTGTAGCCCAGCGCACCGAAGATGGCGTCCGTCTTGTCCTTGTAGGTGGCAGCGGCCACCGGGAATGCGCCATTGACCAGCTGGCCACCCGGATCCTGGATGACCGAGCGGCGGCTTTCGACGGAATTGACGTGGGACCTGTCGTTCACCTCGCTGTGGTACATGCCGAGGCGCCAGGTCAGCACGTCATCGAGGGCCGTGCCGTCGAACCGCAGCTCGTGGGATGTCGCCTTCTGGTTGGTGGGTCCGGTCTGGAACAGCACGCCCGTCACCGTCTGCGGGGTGGCGCAGGGCGGTGCGGTGGACGCAAAGGCTCCGCAACCCTCGAGCTCCGGATTTGGCGGATTCGACGAGTGGCTGAAGGAATTCTGGTCCAGGTCATTCCGGCCGAAGAGGTAGGTGGCCGTAACGGCATCCATGACGTCCCACTCGCCCCGGGCCGTGATCAGCTGCGTCTCGGCATACAGGCCCACGCTGCGCGGGTCGACCGGCAGGTCGTTGGAATTGAGCGTCAGCTCGCCGCAGTAGAAGCGCAGGACACCGGTGGTGGCGCTGGGATTGCAGTTGGTCTGCCGGTCCAGGCCCCAGATGCTGACGGCGCCCGGGCGGATGAACTGGATGGCGCCCTGCTCGTTGTACACGTTGGACTTGAAGTAGCCCAGGTCCAGCCGCAGGTCGTCCATGGGGTGGAAGTTCATCTGGACCTGGCCGGCATTGTTGTCCCAGCCGCCCAGGTTGCCGTCGGTGCCGTCAAAGCTGTTGCCGAAACTGGTGTCCTCCGTCGGGATGGCACGGTTGCCGCCGGCGAAGGAGTTCCTCCAGGTGCCGTCCGACTCGCTCTGCACGCCATAGACGCGGATGGCGAGGATGTCACGCACGATCGGCACGCTCAGGCTGCCGCGCATCTCCTGCCGCTCGTCCGTGCCAATGGTGAGCGCGGCATTGCCATCGATCTCGTCCATCACGGGCTTGCGCGATACGTAGTTGATCGCACCGGCGAAGGCGCTGCGGCCGTACTGGGCGTTCTGGGGGCCCTTGAGGACCTCGATGCGCTCGACGTCGAGCAGGGCGAAGTCGATGTTGCCCTGCTGCTGGACGTGAACGCCGTCGACGAAGGTGCCGACGTTCTGGTTGCGGTCGCCGAGGGTGTTCTGGGCCAGGCCGCGGATGATGGGGGCCGGGTTCGTGCCGCCCGCGTAGTTCTCGAACGAGAACCCGGCGGTGTACTTGGCCACGTCCACGAGGCCCTCGATGTTGCGCCGGGCCATGTCATCGGCGGTGAACGCCGAGATGGCCAGGGGCACGACGTTGATGTTCTCCTCGCGCTTCCGGGCGGTCACGATGATCTCCGTGACTTCCCGCGCCCCGGCGGTCGGGTCCTGGGCCAGGGCCGGGTCCAGCACGACGCCGGAGCTCACGGCAGCCAGGATGAGCATGCAGTTGTGGCCAAAAGACGACATAGATCCCCCTCGAGTTGCGCTGCCGCCGGACGGCAGTTCGGGGGCGAGTGTAGGAGCAGTTCGACCGGCAGATTCCGGCCATTTCATGAACGACCGCGGATTTCACGGACGGCCGGCGGAAGTGCACCAGACGACGCGGGCGTTTCACTGGCGATGCACGAATGACACCGCCAGCGCACCCGCCGGGCGACCGCGGCTGCCGCCCGCGCAAGGGCCAGAACGCGGCGGCTAGTCTTCGGTCATCGCCGAGCCGCCGACCAGGCCCGCGGACTGGACCGTCACCCGGTAGGAACGGCTCACCGGAATCTCCAGGCCGCCCTTCAGCTGCACGACCCAGCGCTTGTCGACCCGCGCCACCCGCTCGACCGCCCGGCGGCTGACCCAGAAAGAGCGGTGCACCTGCAGGCCGGGCTGCGGGTCCATCTCGGCGATGGCATCGGAAAAGCGCATCAGCAGCAGGGTGTTGCCCTTGCTCGTGTGGATCTTGGTGTAGTGCTCCTCGGCCTCCAGGGCCCAGATGTCCCCGCCCCGGAGGTTGGCCGGCAGCCGGCCGGCCAGCCGGGGCCCGGCAGCCGTGCCAGTCACGGCCGCAGCGACGTCCTGAGCCGGGGCAGCCGGCGGGACCACGTCCGGTACCGGCGGCGGTGCGAAACCAAAGCGCGGCACCCGCCGGTAGCGATAGTCCAGCCAGTTCGCCACGAGCCACCAGGCAATGCCCTGCAGGGTGATGGCGATGTACGAGCCCAGGTGATCGGCCGGCGGTGGCCAGAAGGAGCCGAAGGCGGAGCCCGCTTCCAGGAATGGCAGGAAGGCGCGATTCAGCACGTCACGCAGCGGCCACCACAGGGTAAAACCGCCCACGAGGTTGCCCGCCAGCAGGACGAGCAGGAGTGGCGGGTGCCAGGGGCGCAGGAGCCAGGACATCACCTTGCTCCCGATGGCGTAGCAGGCCCAGGACAGGCCGGAGAAGAGGGACGCGTAGGCCATTTGGTGGCCGACGGTCTCGAATTGCTGGGCGCCGATCCGGGCGGCGCCGAGGAACAGGCCGAGGCCGAAGGGCAGCAGCACGAAGAATTCCAGGATCTCCCGGAACCGCATGCCGGTGCGGTCGGCTGGGCTGTCGAGGGCGTAGCGGGCACTGGCTGCCATGGCTCTTTTTCTGGGGTCCGCAGGTCCGGCGGCGCTGGATTTCGTTCGCGCAGCACGAGCGCCGCCCGCGCACAGTCTAAACCCAATCCACGGTGCC
Source organism: uncultured Chromatiaceae bacterium (assembly GCA_964613445.1). GTDB lineage: Bacteria > Pseudomonadota > Gammaproteobacteria > Steroidobacterales > SHZI01. Next base: position 11,413 of record CAZTGY010000031.1, read on the forward strand.
GGGCCCTAAGGGACACCCGCAAGTCAGCCCCGGGGCGCGGACACGCCCCGGGGCCCTCGGCCTGAGTCAGCGGATAGCTACTTTCCCGCGCCGGGCTTTGGCGGCTTCCCCGGCAGGGGCGCCGGCTTCTGGGTCCGGGCGTAGTTTTCGAGGCTCGAGAAGCTGGGCTCCACCCAGGTGTCGGGCGCGGTCAGGTAGAGCGGGTAGCGCTCCTTCACCCGGGCGAGCACGTCCGGGGGCGCCTGCCCGGGCCGCTCGATGCTCGTGAAGCGCCCCATGTAGAACACGTGCCCGGGCGCCGGCCCCATCAGCATCCACGGCAGCCAGGGCGTGACCCGGGACCAGGCCCCGTTGTGGGGCAGGTGCGTCTTGGTGGGGTCTTCCGCGTCCTCCCGCCGGATGAAGTAGCGGAACAGCTCGGACACCCGGTTCATCGGGCCGGCCGACTCCCGGGGCCAGACGGCCGGATTGAGCGCGTTGGGGTCGTAGAGATGGATGTCCGAGTCCAGCGTCAGGGTGTCTTCGTTGATCAGGTTCCAGTCCAGGCGCAGGGGCCGCTTCGGCGGCTTGTCCTTGTTCAGGCCGCCGTAGCTGGGCGGATCCGGGAAGAACTCCGAGATCCGGAAGTTGAAGGGGTCGTTGGCGATGTCGACGACCCTGACCCGCTCGCCGGTGTAGGGGTTGTCCCACTCGTCCATCAGCTGCCGGGTCTTGAGGTCCCGGTAGAAGACCAGCTCCCGGCACAGGCGCTGGTAGCTGCCGTCCGGCTGTTTCAGGACCCGGTGGGTGGCGAACACCTCGAAGCCGAACAGGGGCTTCACCGCCTCCCCGTCCCGCACGCCGTGCACGACGCCGGTAGCCTGGCCGAAGATGAACTTGCCCGGCGCCGTGTCGCCCTCGATGCGGGCAAACATCTCCCGGTTCCAGACGGGATCGTCGAAAGCCAGGGGAATCCGCGCGGGGGTCTTCGCGAGGCTTGCCAGCGGGGTCGCGGCGGCGCCCAGGGCCGCCGCGCCCAGCAGGTTGCCCATGGCCGTTCGTCTCGTCAGCGACGTCTTCTTCATGAACCGCACTCCCGTGACTGCCAGAACTGGCGGCCATTCTGGCGGGATTCCAGCTGCGGCGTGCCGCAGTTTCACGGGCGCGCCTGGTCCTGCACGAATGACGCCCACGGACGGCCCGGTGGGCTCAGCGCAATGCGGTTCCCTGGCGACGCGCGCGGGCTGCCGCCAATGCCTCCGCCTCCTCCACCTGGAGGTCCGCCCACTGCGGACGGGCCAGCAAGGCCGCCAGGTACCCCGCGAGCCGGGGCCAGCGGACCGCATCGATGGCGCCGGCGCCCTGGCAATAGGTGATCAGCTGGGCGCCGACCGCCACGTCCGCGACCGTCACCGAGTCGCCCACGGCGAAGCCACTCGCCGGGAGTTCCTTCTCCAGGTAGCCGAAGGCCTCGTCGCGGGGCCCGGCCGCGGCTGCCAGGGCGGCCTCGTCGCCGGCCTTGCCCTGGAACAGGGGCTTCACGACGTGCTCGGAGAAGAACGGCAGCGTCGCTTCCCGCAGGCGGGTGTCAGCGTACTCCTCGAGCCACAGTGAGCGGGCAAGATCCGGGGCACTGGCCGGGAACAGGGGCCGCCCGGGGTAGGCCCGCTCCAGGTAGGCGATGATCACCGACGAATCCGGGACCGCGATGCCCTGGTCCTCGATCACCGGGATCTTGCCGAGCGGGTGCAGCGCCTTCACCTTCGGCGAGCCCATGGGCGCGACTTCGAGTCGGTGGGGAATGCCCTTCTCCAGCAGCGCGAGGCGCACCTTGCGGGTGAAGGTGGAGAGGTTGATGCCGTAGAGGGTGAGCATGGGCGGGGAGATTAGCTGATCGGGGCCCCGCCGGGATCAGCGGCGGCTCGTCAGCATGTGCACCTGCCGCGACTTGTAGTCGATGATGAGCTGGTCCAGCACCCCGAGGACGTCCATGCCGATCATCACGGCGGGCTCCCTCGTCATCCGCCAGTGCTGGAAGATGTGCACGTCACTGAAGGTCAGCACGGCCCCGCGGATCTGCACGCCCTCCATGTATATGGTGGGCATCCGCACGCGGCTCCCCCGCTCCACGTCGAGCGTCACGCCCACGATGTCCGTGCCGGGATCATCCTGGCCCTGCTTCCTGAGAGCCTCCAGGAGCGCAAGGTTGCCGAGCGAGTCCGGCGCGCCCGTATCGATGATGGCCTTGGTGCGCACGCGGCCGATGAGCACATCCACCACGAGCAGGTAGTCGCGCATCATCCTGACGGGCAGCGTCTCGAAGCCGGCGCCGGGCTGCTCGCGCTTCGAGCGGCGCACGGTGATCGAATCGTTCCTGAAGTCGATGACGATGCGCTTGTCGCGCAGGCCCTCGTTGCCGAGCACGCCGTCCGCGCCGCCGAAGACGTCCGGCACCACCGGCAGGTGGGCCGGCTCGAGCACCAGGTCGCCGATGTCCATCCGGTCGACGCGGATCAGCGGCACCATCGCGGTCCCGGTGACGCCGCGGACGCGCACGGTGGAGTCCGTCCTGGCACTTTCGCCAAGCGCGTCCGCGACCTGTTGGATCACCGCCGAGCGGTTGGCGCCCGTGTCGAGGACCAGCCGGAACGGGCCCTGGCCGTTCAGGTACACGGGGGCCCAGATCCGGCCGATGCGGTCACGCAACGTTGGCGCCACATAGCGGGGCTCGGTGGTGGAGACGACTACCTCGGCGAGGGCAGCCCCGGGCGCCTGGAGCGGTTCTGGCGGCAGCGCGGTTGCCGACGGCCGGGCAGTCCCGGCGCCGGCGGCTGCCACCAGCGCCAGCGCCATGGCTGGCAGTTGCCTCAGCAGTCGGACCACCAGCACAGCCCTCCGGAGGACGGCACGATGCCTGTCGTGGGGATCGTAACCCGTCAACGGCCCAGTGTGCGCAGGCTGCCGGGGTCGAGGCCGACCGCAAGAACCAGCACCACCAGGGCCAGCAGGAACAGCAGCACGGGTGCGCACAACAGGTAGGTCAGGGCCGAGGTGGGAGCGTAGCGGGCTTGCCCGGCATTGGGCGCGGTGCTCACCACGACCGTGCCGGCCAGCTTGTCGTGCCAGCCCTGCTTCCTCGGATCGAAGGCGACCCAGACGAGGCCCAGCAGCAGGGGCAGCGTGGACACGTAGTAACCCAGGTAGCGGATCAGCAGCTGTTTCCCGGCAGGCTTGCCGCCTGTCGCCGCATCCACGATCTCGGCATCCATGAATATCTTGCCCGGCGTGGCCGAGCGGTATTTCCAGAACACGAGAACGGCGGCGGCAGGCAGCACGTACCCCACCAGCCAGTCCCCGATGCTGGTCGGCCGCAGGCTCGAAGTTGCCAGCTGCCCGCCCGACAGGACCTGCTGGATCGGGAGAGTAACGACGAGCAGCAACGCAGAATCGATCAGCGCTGCGGCGGTCCGGTTCCAGAAGCCCACGTAGGAGTGGTGCGGGTGGTCGGTGCCCATGTCAGGCCTCCGGCGCCGCATCGAGCGCAGCGTTGAAGGGGGCTACCCCTTCAACGCCCCCAGCACCTCGTCCAGCATCTTCTTCGCATCGCCAAACAGCATG
>CAZTGY010000032.1:0-11346 GCA_964613445.1 uncultured Chromatiaceae bacterium
AGGACGAGGACCAGCTCCGGACTGTGCGCCTCGATGATGTCCAGGTTCTGGTACACCGAGTCCGCCGTACCCCGGTACCAGAGTTCTCCGAGCTTCTGCTGTGCCGGGACCAGCTGCACGAACTCGCCGAGCTCACCGCGCAGGTAGCCCCAGCCGCGCTGGACGTGCTGGATCAGCGAATGGGACTTGTACTGGGTAAGAACGAGGATCTGGCGGATCCCGGAGTTGACGCAGTTGGAAAGGCTGAAGTCGATGATCCGGTACTTGCCGCCGAAGGGCGTGGCCGGCTTGGCCCGGTGCGCCGTGAGCTGGCGCAGGCGCTCGCCGCGGCCTCCGGCCATGACCAGGGCCATGGTGCTCTTGGTGAGCTGGCTCACGAACCGGCCCGAGCGCGCCGGCCTGGCGCTGCTGCCCGGATAGTAGATGCTCACCGCAGTGTCCGCGCCTGATCTGTCACACTGTCACGGAATGTAACACCATAGGTCCCATGGGAGCCATGCCGACTTCGCTGACGCCGGACCTGCATTCTCTGCTCGAAGCCCGACACCACGACCCGTTCGGCTGGCTGGGAAGGCACCCCCAGCCGGATGGCACGGTCATCGTCCGGGCGCTGCGCCCGGACACGGCCAGCATCGCGATTGTCGACGCCAATGTGCCGATGCAGCGCCTCGGCCAGACCGATCTCTTCGAGTGGCGGGGGCCTGCCCCGGCGGTGCCCGGACACTATCGCCTGCGGGCCGTGTCCGGCGCTGGCCAGGTCAGTGAGGCGTACGACCCCTACTGCTTCGGGCCCCAGCTGGACGAAGCCCAGATCGCCGCCTTCAATGGGGGGCACCACAATGCCGCGCACCACCTCCTGGGCGCTCACGCCTGGCAGGTGGACGGTATTTCCGGCGTGCGCTTCGGCGTCTGGGCCCCCAACGCGGAACGCGTGAGCGTGGTCGGCGACTTCAACCGCTGGGACGGACGGTGCCACCCGATGCGGGTGCGGGGCGCGTCAGGCATCTGGGAGCTGTTCATCCCGGGGCTTAAGGAGGCGCTCTACAAGTACGAGATCCGCAACCGGCACTCCGGCGCGCTGCGCCTGAAGACTGACCCCTTCGCCCGCGAGCACGAAGTCCGCCCCGCCACCGCGTCGAGGTTTCGCAGTTCCCCCCCGTTCCCCTGGCGGGATGACGCCTGGCTGGCACGGCGGCGGTCCCGGGACTGGCTGCACGAGCCCTTGTCCATCTACGAAGTGCACTTCGGCTCCTGGCGGCGCAATCCCGACGGCAGCCCGCTCGGCTACCGGCAGGCCGCCGACCAGCTCGTGCCCTACGTGCTCCAGCAGGGCTTTACCCACGTGGAATTCCTGCCGCTGACGGAATACCCCCTCGACGAATCCTGGGGCTACCAGGCCGTCGGTTACTTTGCGCCGACCAGCCGCTACGGCAGCCCGGACGACTTCCGTTACCTCATAGATGCCTGCCACCGCGCCGGACTGGGCGTGATCCTCGACTGGGTGCCCGGCCACTTTCCCCGGGACAGCCACGGCCTGGCGGACTTCGACGGATCGCCCCTGTTCGAGTACGGCGACCCGCGGAAGGGCAGCCAGCCGGACTGGGGAACGCTGGTCTTCAACTTCGACCGCCAGGAGGTGCGCAGCTTCCTGTTGTCGAGCGCCCGCCTCTGGCTCGAGGAGTTCCACGTGGATGGCCTGCGCGTCGATGCGGTTGCGTCGATGCTCTACCTCGACTACTCCCGCCAGCCCGGCGAATGGTCCCCGAACGTCCACGGCGGTAACGAGAACCTCGAGGCCGTGCAGTTCCTGCGCGAGCTGAACACGATGACGCACCGGGACTTCCCGGGGACGGTCACCATCGCGGAAGAGTCCACGGCCTGGCCGGGCGTGAGCCGCCCGGTCGAGAGCGGCGGCCTCGGTTTCAGCATGAAATGGAACATGGGTTGGATGCATGACACCCTGAAGTACCTGGCGCTGGACCCCGTGCACCGCAGGCACCATCACGACCTCCTGACCTTCGGCCCGCTCTACGCCTTCAGCGAGAATTTCGTCCTGCCGCTCTCCCACGACGAAGTCGTGCACCTGAAGGGATCGCTGCTGGCCAAGATGCCGGGCGATGACTGGCAGCGGTTCGCCAACCTGCGCCTGGCCTACCTGTTCCAGTGGACGTACCCGGGCCGGAAGCTGCTGTTCATGGGCGGCGAACTGGCGCAGCCCTGGGAATGGAACCATCGGGAGGCGCTGGCCTGGCACCTGCTCCAGGACCCCAGGCACGGTGGCATGCAGCGGCTGGTGCAGGACCTGAACGGACTCCACGCCGGAAACCCCGCGCTGCACAGGCTGGACTTCGACGGCCGGGGCTTCCAGTGGCTGCGCTGGGACGACGCGGACAATTCGACCCTGAGCTTCCTGCGCCGGGCGGACGACGACCTGGCGGTAGTGGCGCTGAACTTCACGCCGGTGCCCCGGGCGGGATACCGGCTCGGCGTGCCCCAGCCCGGCGAATGGCGGGAAACGCTGAACTCGGATTCCCGGTTCTACGGCGGGAGCGACCTGGGCAACGCCGGAGTCCTGCACGCGGAGCCGGTGCCCTGCATGCACCAGCCCTGGTCCATCGTTGTGACGTTACCGCCGCTGGCCGGCCTGGTGCTGACCCGGAACCAGGGCGTCAGATCCAGCGCATGAGGCCCAGTTCATAGGGGTGTGACAGGTGCGGGTGCGATGGCACTGCCCGGACCTGGTAGTGCAGTGCGCCGCACCAGGGGGGCCGGAGCTCGACCCGGTACCGGTGCACGCCGTCCGCGCCCCCGGGTCCCACCGCGGCGAAGTCCTGGACGAACACGTGGCTGTCGCCCACGGGCCGCAGCCCGGATTCACTGCCACCACGCTCGGCGTACAGCCTGACCGGCACGGTGAGGTCGGAGCACAGCTCGCGGGACACCACGCATTCCAGGCGGACATCGCCCGGTGCCAGCCCGTTCAGCACCACGTCCACGTCCAGCGTGACGGTCTCGTTGAAATCGATGCTGTTGCCGACCGCGCTCGCCAGGCGCAGGGACACGCCGGGCCAGGCCGCGCGGACCTGCTGCTTCCAGCGCGCCAGGTGGTGGGCCACGGCGTAGCCGTCGCTGGCAAGCTGCCGGCCCCGGCGTGCAGCCGGGCCGTAGTAGAGCGCTGCGTAGTCGTGCACCACGCGATTCATGTTGAAGCGGGGCAGGATCGTCGCCATCGACCGCTTGCACTTCCGTACCCAGCCGGGCGAGTAGCCCAGGCGCTCGTCGCGGGCGTAGTAGAGCGGGATGACCTCGTCCTGGAGGATTTCGTAGAGGGTCCGGGCATCATGGCGGTCACGTTCGGCCGGGTCGCTGGTATGGGTTGACGGCGGTATCGCCCAGCCGTTCTCCCCGTCGTAGGCCTCGGCCCACCAGCCGTCGAGGACGCTGACGTTGACCTTGCCATTGATCGCCGCCTTCATGCCGGACGTGCCGCTGGCCTCCATCGGGTGCACTGGCGTGTTAAGCCACACGTCCACGCCGGACGTCAGGAGGCGGCCAAGGCCCATGTCGTAGCCTTCGACGAGGAGCAGCTTGCCGGAGAACTCCGGCAGGTTGCTCACCCGGTGCAGCTCCTGCATGAGCTGCTGGCCGGGACGGTCGGCCGGATGGGCCTTGCCGGCGAAGATGAAGACCACCGGCCGCTGGTCCCGGTCGACGATCTCCTTGAGCCACCCGAGGTCGTGCAGCAGCAGTGTCGCGCGCTTGTAGGTGGCAAATCGCCGGCCGAAGCCGATGGTCAGGACGTCCGGCCGCTCCGGGTCCAGGTACTTGAGCAGCCGGTGGATGTGGGCCTCCGACAGCTGGTTCCTGGAGTGCTGGCGCCGCAGCCGGTCCCGGAGGCCCGCCAGCATTGCCACCTTCACCTGCTGGCCGACGTACCAGAACCGCCCGTCGGGAATGTCGTCGATCTTCCTCGCCAGGTCCCGCTCCATCAGCTGGTAGCGCCAGGATGGGCCCAGGTTCTGCTCCAGCAGGTCCGCCCACTCCGTCTGCATGAAGGTCGGGACGTGCACGCCATTGGTGACGAAGCCGATGGGATTCTCGGCAGCGGGGACCTCCGGCCAGCTGGCCGCGCAGATCTGCGCCGTGACGTGGCGGTGGATGCGGCTCACGCCGTTGACGTGCCGGGAGCCCGTCAACGCGAGGCGGGTCATGTTGAACCCGGATTCGGCGGGGCCATCCGAGCCCAGCTGCAGGAAGCCCTGGTCTCCCACGCCGAGCTCGCCAACGAGCTTGCGGAAGTAGTCCAGCAACAGGCCCTTGTCGAACACGTCGTGGCCGGCCGACACGGGCGTGTGGGTCGTGAACACGGTGCAGGCCGCCACCGCCTCCACCGCGGCGTTGAATTCGACGCCTTCCCTGACCAGCTCGCGGATCCGCTCCACGATCTGGAACGCGGCATGGCCCTCGTTGATGTGCCAGACCCGCGGGCTGATGCCGGCGGCCCGCAGGGCGCGCACGCCGGCCATGCCGAGGATGATCTCCTGCTGGAGGCGCGTCTGGCTGTCGCCGCCGTAGAGTTGCCGCGTGATCTGCCGGTCGGGCGCTTCGTTCTGGTGCAGGTCCGTGTCGAGGAGCAGGACGGGAATCCGGCCCACGTCGGCGCGCCACACCTTGACTGCAACCTGGCGGCCAGCCAGGTCGCAGTTCACGACGATGTCGTTTCCTGCCGCATCCCGGGCCGGGTGGACGGGCGCATTCTCCGCCTGGATGTAGCTGTACTCCGCGATCTGCTGGCCGTGCTCGTCGATGCGCTGGTTGAAGTAGCCCTCCCGGTAGAGCAGGCCAACAGCCACGAACGGCAACCCCAGGTCGCTGGCGGTCTTGCAATGGTCGCCCGCCAGGATCCCGAGGCCCCCGGAATAGATCGGAAAGCTCTCGTGGTAACCGAACTCGGCGCAGAAATAGGCAATCAGGTCGTCGGGCCCGAGGCCGGCGGGCTTGTAGCCGGCCGTGCGCTGCTCGAGGTAGGCATCGTACTCGGCGAGCGCCCGCCGGTAGGCACCGAGGAAGCTGTCGTTGTTGGCGGCCATCTCCAGCAGGGTCTGGTCGACGCAGCGGAGGAAGACCCGCGGGTTCCGCCCGGTCTTCCACCAGAGCTCCCGGTCGAGGATCTCGAAGAGATTGCGCGTCGGCCGGTGCCAGCTGAACCAGAGATTGGACGCGAGGTCGCTCAGCCGGGAAATGCGCTCCGGCAGCCGGGGCCGGACGTGGAGGGAATAACGCTGACCTGTCATATGGTGGGCCGTGATGGATTTGAACCATCGACCAACGGATTAAAAGTCCGCTGCTCTACCAACTGAGCTAACGGCCCGGGAACGATCCCCAAGCAACTGGCGAAAGAGTGAATGAGGATTCCTTGGTTGATCGAGGATGCGGACTGCCGCTGTTCCGGGGACATTTTAGCGATAGCGGGTGGGATCCGCCACGCCGGCGGCGACGAAGCCCGCCCGTCGCAGGCGGCAGGCGTCACAGTTCCCGCAGGCCTCCCCCGCCGCGCTCGCCTGGTAACAGGACACGGTCGCGGCGAAATCCACGCCCAGCCCGAGCCCCGACCGGACGATGTCCGCCTTGCTCAGGTTGAGCAAGGGTGCGTGCAGGAGGATCGGCCTGCCTTCCACGCCGCGCTTCGTGGCCAGGTTCGCCAGCTGCTGGAACGCGTCGATGTAGGCGGGACGGCAGTCGGGGTAGCCCGAGTAGTCGACGGCGTTCATGCCAGCGTAGATCCGGTCGGCATCCAGCACTTCGGCAAGGCCCAGGGCAAAGGCGAGAAAGACCGTGTTGCGGGCCGGGACATAGGTAATCGGGATGACGCCGCTGTCGCCTGCCCCGGTGGGAACCGCCAGCCGCTGGTCCGTGAGTGCCGAGCCTCCGAAGCCGCCCAGGTCGATGTTCAGGGTCCGGTGCGATGCGGCCCCGAGCGCCGTGGCCAGCCCGACCGCGGCCTCGAGCTCGGCCCGGTGCCGCTGGCCGTAGTCAAAGCTCAGGGCGTGGCACTCGCAGCCGTCGCGCCGGGCAATCGCCAGGCAGGTTGCCGAATCCATGCCACCCGACAGCAGCACCACCGCCCGCATCACCGCGTCACCCATCCCGGTCCAGGGCGCTCAGTGCCCGGCCTCGTCGCCCCAGAGGTACTTGTGCATCTGGACCTGGAAGCGCACCGGCAGTCGGTCCGCGAGGACCCACTCGGCCAGCTCGCGGGCCGGCTGCTGCTCCCAGGCGGGCGAGAACAGGACCTCGCACCGGTCCGCCAGCGCGTGCTCGCGCAGGGCTCCCCTTGCCCACTCGTAGTCTGCGCGGCTGCAGATGACGAACTTGACCTGGTCTTCCCGCTTAAGGTGGGCCAGGTTGGACCAGAGGTTGCGCTCCACTTCACCGGAGGCCGGCGTCTTCAGGTCGAGGACGACGGTGACCCGCCGGTCGACGGCCGCGATGTCGAGGGCCCCGCCGGTCTCCAGTGAAACCTGGTAGCGGGCGTCGCAGAGCGCCGCGAGCAGGTCGTGACAAGCAGGCTGGGCCAGGGGCTCGCCACCCGTGACGCAGACGTGCCGCACCTCGAAGGCCGCCACCTGCGCCAGGATATCGTCGATGCTCATCCGCCGCCCGCCGTGGAAGGCGTAGGCGGTGTCGCAGTACACGCAGCGCAAGGGACAGCCCGTCAGGCGCACGAACGCCGAGGGCCAGCCCACGGGGCGGGACTCGCCCTGGAGGGAGTGGAAGACTTCGGTGATGCGGAGGGCGGGCAAGGCGGCTCGCGCTAGAGGCCTTCGCTGGTCATCCGTTCGAGCCGCTGGCCCGCCAGGCGCGCCGCGGTGGTCTCCGGGTAGTTCGCCACCACGGCCTGCAGGGACTTGCGCGCGGCGTCGAAGCGCTTCAGTTCGTAGTTGCAGTAGCCGATCTTCAGCAGCGCATCGGGAATCTTGCGGGACTTGGGGTACTTGTCCACGACCACCGTGAAGGCCGGCAGGGCCTTGTCGTAGGCCTGGCTGACGTAGTGGGTTTCGGCGAGCCAGTACTGGGCGTTGTCCGACAACGAGCTGTCCGGAAAGGCAATCATGAACTGGGTCAGGGCGGCGCTGGCCTCCTTGTAGCGCCCCTGCTTGAGCAGCTCAAAGGCCGCCTGGTAGTTCGCCCGGTCGGTGCCGCCGGGCACCGGCAATTGCCCGGGTTGCAGCTCGCCACCGTCCAGGACGCTGCGCGCATCCGCGCTGGCGGCCCGCCGGTCACCCAGGCCCTTCTCCAGGTTCTGCAGCCGCTGGTCCACATCCAGGTACTGCTGCTTCTGGGCGGTACCGGCCTGGTCCACCTTGAACTGCAGCTGGTCGATCTGCTCCCGGAGACCCTGGTTTTCCTTCTCCAGCTGCTCGATCTGCTTGAGGAGGTTTACCAGGCCCTCGCTGTCGATCACGCGCTCGACGCGGGCCACGCGGGAATCAAGCTCCGTCTGCTTGATGTACAGCGGGTCCTCTTCGGGCGGCACCATCAGTGCGCAACCCGAGACGAGCAGGACGGACAGGAGCCCGGACGTGCGCATCACCTGGAGGATCGGGCTCATGGAGGCTATTGCCCGTAGACGATCTCGACCCGACGGTTCAGCGACCAGGCCTCTTCGTCACTGCCGATCACGGCCGGCCGCTCCTCGCCGAAGCTCACCGTGGCAATCTGGTCGGAAACCGCACCTTGCAGCAGCAGCACGTTGCGCACGGACTGGGCCCGCTTCTCGCCGAGGCCGATGTTGTACTCACGGCTGCCGCGCTCGTCCGCATGGCCCTCCAGGCGAACCCGGGCCGACGGATTGGAGGACAGGTACCGGGCATGGGCCTGGAGGATGGCGTTGTACTCGGGCTTGATGTCGAAGCGGTCGAACGCGAAATAGATGATGCGATTTTCCTGCGATGCACCGGGACCGCCCAGCGCGCCGCCCGCGGCGTCGCTGCCCAGCGCACCGCCCTGGCCGCTGCTGCCCTCGCCCACGCCGGTCGAAGCGGCGCCGCCCTGCCCGGCGCCGGCGGCCCCTTCGTCGACCGTGGACTTGGAAGGTCCGGCGCAGGCCGTCACGAGGGTGATAACCAGCAGTGCGGCAAGCGTCTTGAGATTCTTCATGGGCATCGGCTCCTGAAACCGGTCGTTAACAGACTACGAGAACAGCGGGCTCAATTCGGCGGAAACGGCGACCAGGCCGGCTCGCGCACGTCACCCTCGAGGGCGGAGATGCGCTGCTTGATCCTGCCGTTGGCACTGACTGTCGCCAGGACGCCCCGGGTACCCTCCCGGGTGGCGTAGATCAGCATTTCTCCATTGGGAGCAAAGCTCGGTGACTCGTCGAGCCGCCCATCCGAAAGCACCTGCGTGGTGGACCGCGCCAGATCCACGACCGCAATTCTATAGTTGCCGCGGTCGTTATGCACTACGGCAAGCTGCTTGCCGTCCGGCGCCACGCGGGGCCGGGCGTTGTAGGAACCCTCGAAGGTCACCCGCTGCGCGCTTCCGCCGCCCGCCGCGACCCGGTACACCTGGGGCCCTCCCGTGGCATCCGAGGTGAAATAGATCTGGCTGCCATCCAGCGCCCACGCAGGTTCGGTGTCGATGGCTGAACCGCTCGTTAACCTGGTCAGCACCTGGGTACCGATGTCGAGCGTGTAGATGTCGAGATTGCCATCCGGACGGGACAGGGATACAGCCAGCTGCCGCCCGTCCGGGGACCAGGCTGGTGCCCCGTTGACGCCCGGACGGGCCGACACGCGCTTGCGGGAGCCGGAGCGGAGGTCCTGCACGTAGATCTCCGACCGGCGCGCCTCGAAGGACACGTAGGCAATCTGCCTGCCGTCGGGGGACCAGGCGGGTGACATGATGGGTTCGGGAGATTCCACCATCACCCGCGGGTTCTCGCCATCCGCGTCGGCGACCACGAGCCGGTAGCTGCTCGTGAAATTGCTCTTGCCCGGCGAGCGAACGACGGTGACGTAGGCAATGCGCGTGGAGAAGACGCCGCGCACGCCGGTCAGCTTCTCGTAGATGAGGTCCGCCACCCGGTGGGCGCTGCGGCGAAAATCCGCCGCGGTTGCCGGCTGCCGGTAGCCCAGCAGCTGCTCGCCGCGCAGCACGTCGAACACCTGGAACTGGATCTCGTACTGGCCGGCCGCCGGCTGCAGGACCCGGCCGATCACGAGGACCTCGCTGCCCTGCCGGCGCCAGTCGTCGAACTGTACCTCGGCCCCGGTGGTGGGCTTCTGCAGCATGTCCTTGCGGTCCAGGGGCGCAAAGCGGCCCGACCGGGCCAGGATGGCCGCGACGATGGCCGCCGCATCCAGGGGCGGAGCGGCCCCGGTCCCCTGCCACCCGAAGGGCACCACGGCAATCGGGAGGGCCGTGTCGACGCCCTGGGTGATCTCGATCTGCAGCTCGGCCCGCGCGGGATTCACCACGGCCAAGGCCATGGTCAGGGCCAGCACGGCCGCCAAAATCGCATAGAGGTGACGCATAGTAGTTGATATCCCTGGCTCCCGGGTTCCGGGGCGGCCGCTATTGTTCCGGTTTGAAGGTAAAGCGCAAGTTGCGCTCGAAAAGCGTGGGATCGTCGGGCAGAGGCAGCGGCGATGCCTTCATCACCGCCGCCTCGATGGAGCGCCTGACGGCATCGTCTGCATTGCAGCGGCCGATCTGCACCGCAACGACCTCCCCCCCGGGGATCTGGATCACGGAGACCTCGCACTCGAGGCCGGGACGCGCGCTGCCTGGCCGGGTCCAGCTCCGCTCGACCCGCTGTCGAATCACGGCGACGTAATTCGCCAGGGCCCCGGAATCTGCAGCCGCCAGGAGCCGCTCCTCCTCCTCCAGCTGCCGGTCGAACTCCCGGGCGGCGGCTTCCTGTGCCGCCTTCTGCCGTTCCGCTTCCGCCTTCTCGCGCCTGGCCTTCTCCTTTTCGGTCTCGGCCTTCGCCCGCTCGGCGGCGACCTTCTCCTGCCGCTGCTTCTCCGCGGCCTGCTCCGCCTTCTGCTTCTCCCGCCGGGCCTCGTCCCGTTTCGCCTGGGCCGCTGCCTTCTCCTTCTCCTGCTTCAGCTGCTCGGCCTTGCGCTGGGCGATGGCAGGGTCTGGCTTGGGTTCGGGCCTGGGTTCGGGCTTCGGTTCGGGCTTGGGTTCGGGCTTCGGTTCGGGCCTGGGTTCGGGCCTGGGTTCGGGCCTGGGCTCAGACTTGGGCTCGGGCCTGGGCGCCGGGGCCGTCCGGGTGCGGCGGTTGGCCGGTGACTCGACGACCGTGGCCTTGATGGCGAGTTGCGTGGGCGGCGGGTCGTGGGGCAGGGAGAAACCGCCGATCAGCACGAGGACCAGCAGCACGCCATGACCGGCCAGTGACCACTGCACCGAGCGGTCGGCCACCGGGCCACGCGCGTTCAGCGAGGCGGCGGCCACGTCAGCGACTCGTTGTCGGCTGCTTGATCGATTGCAGTCATCCTTGACTGTCCTGGGCGTGCTGGTCCGTCAGCTTCGTCGTTTGGGACCCGCCGGGGCCTCCGTCAGGAAGCCCACGCTGGCGGCGCCCGCCTGCTGCAACAGGACCATGGCCCGGACGACGTCCCCATAGGGCACGCGCTGGTCCGCATTCACGAGGACCGGCGTCTGCGGATTGCGGCGCAGTACCGCCGAGGCCAGCTCGACTACCTTTTCCTCAGGGATCGGCGCGTCCTCGTCGTCGCCCACGTTCAGGTACAGGTCGCCCTCCTCGTCTATGGACAGGACCAGCGGCTCCTGGTTCTGCGGCGTGACGATGGGATCCGCTGCGGCCTGGGGCAGCTGGACGTCGATCCCCTGGGTCAGCAGCGGCGCCGTGACCATGAAGATCACGAGCAGCACCAGCATGACGTCGATGTAGGGCACGACGTTGATCTCGCCCATCAGCCGTCGTTTGCGGGACTTGCGCATGGGGTTAACGGGCCGTTGGGGCCGGCGGCGCGGCCGGGTGGGCCCGGGCATGGGCGTGCCGCTGCAGGACGCTGAAGAACTCCTCGATGAAGCTGTCGTAGCGGACCTCGAGGCGGCTGACCTTGTCGGCGTACCGGTTGTAGGCGATCACGGCCGGGATCGCCGCGAACAGGCCTATGGCGGTCGCCACGAGTGCCTCCGCGATGCCTGGCGCCACCGCCGCCAGGGTGGCCGACTGGACGTTACCCAGGCCCCGGAAGGAATTCATGATGCCCCAGACCGTGCCGAACAGTCCCACGTAGGGACTGGTGGACCCGATCGTGGCCAGCGTCGACAGGCTCTCTTCCAGCCGGTCCATCTCCCGCATCT
>CAZTGY010000032.1:11356-14695 GCA_964613445.1 uncultured Chromatiaceae bacterium
GCATCTGGGCCACGTGCATGGCGCGCCGCACGCCCTCGAGGACCTGGTCGGCCGGCATGGCGGCCTGTTCCGACAGGCGACGGAACTCGCGAAAGCCCGCCTCGAAGAGGCCAGCCATGTCGGACGGCGGCTCGCCCGCCCGGGTCAGGTCGCGATAGATGGCGGTGAGATCGCCGCCTGACCAGAAGCTGGTCTCGAAGGCGTCAGAGCCCGCAACTGCCTGCCGGAGCACCCGCCGCTTGCGCACGATGATCGCCCAGGACGCCACCGACGCGGCGAGCAACAGCAGCATGACCAGCTGGACCACCAGGCTGGCCGAGAGGATCAGGTCAACGATCGACGTGTGAGCCGGCATCGTCAGGTTTCCTCGGAATCAAACAAGCCGCGGCCGGGATCGGGCAGGCCGCCGGAATCCACCAGGCCGCGGGGCGGCTGGAGGCCAAAGTGTTGATAGGCGCGGCGCGTGGCAACCCGCCCCCGCGCCGTCCGGCTCATGAAGCCCTGCTGGATCAGGAAGGGCTCGAGGACGTCCTCGATGGTGCCCCGTTCCTCGCCCAGCGCCGCGGCCAGGGACTCGACGCCCACCGGTCCGCCGTCGAAGCGCTCGATGATCAGCATGAGGAGGCGACGGTCCTGGAGGTCGAAGCCATTGGGATCCACGTCCAGCAGGTCCATGGCCGAGCGCGCCGTGGCCTCGTCGATTCGCCCGTTGCCTTCCACCTGGGCGAAATCCCGCACCCGGCGGAGCAGCCGGTTGGCGATGCGCGGCGTGCCCCGGGAGCGGTCGGCCAGCTGCCAGGCGCCGTCGTCATCGAGCGCGACGCCCAGGATGCGGGCCGAGCGCAGGAGGATCTCGTGCAGTTCCTCCCGTCCATAGAATTCGAGTCGCTGGACGATGCCGAAGCGGTCCCGCAGTGGCGATGTCAGCAGCCCGGCCCGGGTGGTGGCGCCCACCAGCGTGAAGGGCGGAAGGTCCAGCTTGATCGAGCGGGCCGCCGGCCCCTCGCCGATGACGATGTCGAGCTGAAAGTCTTCCATGGCCGGATACAGCACTTCCTCGACCACGGGGCTCAGCCGGTGGATCTCGTCGACGAAGAGCACGTCCCGGGGCTCGAGGCTGGTCAGCATCGCCGCCAGGTCGCCCGGACGTTCCAGCACGGGGCCCGCCGTGTGGCGCAGGTTGACCCCCAGCTCGTTCGCCAGGATGTTCGCCAGGGTCGTCTTGCCCAGGCCCGGGGGCCCGAAGATGAGCGTGTGGTCCAGCGCCTCGCCACGCTGGCGGGCTGCGGTGATGAAGACCTGCAGCTGGCGCTTGACGGCCGGCTGGCCCACGTAGTCCGCCAGGCGCTGGGGACGGATCGAGCGATCGAGCTCGTCGTCGCCCAGGGATCCTGTCAGGGATTCGGGCGTCACCAGCCTGTCACCCGCCACCATGCTCAGGACTTTGCCGCGGACCGCAGCACGGCCCGGAGCAGCTCCTCGGTGGACGTTACCGTCTCCGGCACGCGGTCGAGCATGCGGCGGGCTTCAGGCGCCTTGTAGCCGAGGGCAACCAGCGCATCCAGGGCCTCCGCGCGCGGGTCCGACACCGCCGCCGCCGGGCTGTCACCGCTCCTGCCACTCGCCAGGCCGGGGTGCTGGACGCGATCCCGCATCTCGATGATCAGGCGCTCCGCGGTCTTGCGGCCGATCCCCGGCAGCCGGACCAGGGACGCGACGTCCTCGGTCTCGACGGCCCGCACGAAGGCCTCCACGTTCATGCCGGACAGCACGCCCAGCGCGGTCTTTGCGCCCACGCCGCTGACCCGGAGCAGGTCGCGGAACAGCCGGCGTTCGGTTTCGGTCGCAAAACCGAACAGGGTGTGCTGGTCCTCCCTGACCAGCAGGTGCGTCCGAAGATGCACGTTCTCACCCACGGCGGGGAGGCGGAAACAGGTGGACATGGGCGCCTCGATCTCATAGCCGACCCCGCCGACGTCGACCACCAGGAACGGTGGCTCCTTGTGGGCCAGCACGCCCCGCAGCGAGCCGATCACCGCCGCAATCCCCGGCCGGCGGCGCGTGCCCGGTGCCGGCCGGGCGTCATCGCGTGCAGTCCCGGGAGCGCGGCCAGGCGGGCGCTCAGGGGGCGCATGTGGGCGTGACAGAGGGCCACGGCGAGGGCATCCGACGCATCCACCTGCAGGGCCTCCCGGTGGTTCAGCAATACGGCCACCATGTGGCTGACCTGCGCCTTGTCGGCGTGACCGATGCCGACGATCGCCTGCTTGACGGCGCGGGCCGCGTACTCGAAGACCTCGGCTCGACCTTCCGTTGCGGGCCCGAACGTGGCGCAGATGGCAGCGGCACGCGCCTGGCCGAGCTTGAGGGCTGAATCGGCATTGCGCGCCATGAACACCTGCTCCACCGCCACGGCTGCGGGGCGATACTCGGCCATCAGTTGCCGCACGCCCTCGAAGATGGCCTGCAGCCGGGCTGGCAAGCCGCTGTCGCCAGTGCGGATGCAGCCGCTGGCGACGTGGACGGATCGCCTGCCGTCCGAGTCGATGATGCCGTAACCCGTGATCCGTGATCCGGGATCGATGCCGAGTATCCGGATGGGGCCGCTGGCCAGGTTCAAGACCCCAGGTCCATCAAAACCGGAGTTCAATGCCGATGTGCATGCCGGTGTCGAAAAGGATCTGCGGGCGGTCGTCGAATTCGGCTCCGGTGTACCGGGCACCCACGTACAGCTCACCCTGCTTCGTGATGCTGTACCCGAGCCGGATGGTGCCGTCCATGTACTCCTCGGCATCGCCGCCGCTCAGGATGTCCGGCGCCCAGAAATACTCGCCGGAAACGGTAAAGCGATCGTAGCGCGGAATGGCCCAGCGAACGGACCCGCCGATGCCGAGCGCGTAGCCCTCCCGGTTGCTGCCGTCGCCGTCCAGGTAAGCCAGCCGGCCACCGAGGCCGCCGGTCAGCTTCTGGCCGCCGGGCGCCAGGTCTCCGACCACGAGCGCGCTGGCATGCCACACATCGCCCTCGTCGCTGTCGCCGAGCCAGCCGCCGTCGAGCCGCAGGCCATTCGCCAGGACCCTGCCGTAGGTCGCGCGGATGGCACTGTCGTTGAAGCTCAGGTTGATTTCGTGGGCGCCGGCGGGCGCCCCAATGAGGGCAAGAGGCAGGCCCATAAGGGCGAGCCCGGTCAGGATTCGCATAACGCACTCCCCGCAACAACGGGGGAATGATAACCGAATTGGAATCAGTGATTGATGGCGTGCAGGGCCCGGCGGTCCACCGAGAGCGCGGCCTCGTGCAACGCCTCGGTCAGGGTGGGGTGGGCGTGCATCGTGCGCT